>NZ_JAPEID010000035.1:0-50324 GCF_028823755.1 Vibrio sp. VP6 | reverse complement strand
ACGTCTCGGAAAACCAAGTAGTTCTCTCAAAGTTACTTCTATTAACGACACCAAATTCAGAAGCTTTAGAAAAAAATTTAAAAAAATAACATTGCGAGATTTGGCTAAAAAAATTGAAGAAAAGTCAGAAAAAGTGCTCAAGTTTCTACAAATTGAGCCGAGAGGGCCAAATTGTACAGAAAAACATCAAAAATAAGAGATAAGGAAATGAATAGAGAAAATAAAAGAAGGAAAATGCAGAAAAGAAAAAGCCCCTTTTCCTTTGAGAGAACTGGGGCTAGGTTGGTCGCCAGAGCCTATGTGGAGATCAAGAGAAATGAACACATTTCCGGCATACCGGGTGCAACTCTACATTGAAAATGATTGGCAGGTGAGAGATGAGAGAGCCATTCATTCTATTATAAAGTTGCTTGCCAAAAGCCCGCATTCCCATCCACGTCTGAATGTATTGAATACAGGCTAGAGGATACCAATCGTAGTAAATAACTGCTCACACTAGCTTGCTCAAATGCTCGATAACTATGTTAAAGTTTTTGACTGTAGAATGACTACTTATCGAAAAACTTTTCCTCGTTCTCAAGCATTTAATCTACGCTATTTCTGAACTTTTATTCACTGTAATTGGTATAAACTACTGCAATAGTGACATTGCAGAGTTTGGCAACTGTTTCGCTTGAGCAAGAATCGAAGTACCTGCTTGTTGCAAAATTTGTGCTTTGGTCATTTGCGTTGTTTCTTTCGCAAAGTCCGTGTCTTTAATTCGGCTGTTCGACGCGTCAACGTTTTCTTGGATATTTGCCAAGTTGTTGATGCTGTGGCTCAGACGGTTTTGTTTCGCACCAAGATCCGCACGTTGTGAATCCACGTATTTCAGTGCAGAGTCCAGTACAGAAATCGCGTTCTGAGATCCTTGAACCGTTGTCATATCAATATCTTGTACTGATGTTCTTACTGGCTCATCGCTTAGGCCTAGCTCAGAAGCAAGACCACCAGAGATCGAGATGTCACCCTGAACGTTTGGATGAGCAACAAAAATTTGCAGCTTGCCATCTTCGCTTACAGACGCGTTGATCATGTCTGATTGACCATTGATGTACGTTGCTAGCTCTTCGATGTCATCACCCGCTTTCGCGTTGATATTGATTTCTAGATCATCAACATTACCATCTTCGTCTTCACCCATGCCAGGAAGCGTGATTTTTAGATCGGCTTTAGTTGGATCAACACCCCAATCTTTACCTTTTCCTACTTCAGAGAAGAATGTCACACCGCCCATACGAGTGTCATCGGCACGAATACTGGTTAGACCCATGATCATCGCTTCACCAGAGCTCGCACCGATTTGGAATGCCGCTTCACCGAATGAGCCGTTCAATAGACGACGGCCACCGAATGATGTGGTTTCTGCGATACGGTTCAGTTCGTCAACCAACGCCATTGATTCTTCGTTGATTGCCTGACGCTCAGCTGGAGAGTTAGTACCGTTTGATGACTGGATAGCCAAGTCACGCATACGCTGCATCACTGACGTTGCTTCGTTCATCGCACCTTCAGCCGTTTGAGCGATAGAGATACCATCGTTCGCGTTACGCATTGCCACATCAAGACCACGAGACTGTGCCGTTAGACGGTTAGAGATCTGTAGACCTGCTGCATCGTCTTTTGCACTGTTAATTTTGTGACCTGATGATAGACGCTCCATCGAGGTATTCAGCTCGTTGGTCGCTTTATTTAAGTAACGCTGCGCGGTCATCGCGGAGACGTTAGTACTAACTGTTACAGCCATTTTGCTCTCCTTTTGAGTTCGCAAGCTTTTGCGAAGCGGCCAGCTTTACTCTCATTTGGATAAGCACTGACCGTAAAAATTACTTGCTAAATCTGCCTTTAACGCAGGGTTTAGAATCTCGAAATCTGTTCTGACATTATTCAATACAATTTGTGTGCCAACTTATTTAAGATGTCGATTCCAAATTAAAATAGATAAATAAACAATAAGTTAGATAACGCACTCGCTGTTTTCGACCTCTTTCTCTATGCGATGAAGATATTTTCACACCAAGAGAAGCTTGCCGCTCACATTGCCACCGGTGCCTTTGCCGCATTCGGTAAAAACATGCCGCTCACTCACCTCAGCTAAACGACTTTTGATATTTCTCGCACTTAAGGCTTGGCACATAAGGCATCAAAATCTCTCGTTGTCGTTATTCGCCGCTGGCCGTCAAATCATTAAATGTAGTTAAACAATGTCAGGTCTTTTGTTTTGCCAAAAGCTTGTTGCGAGGCCTGCAATGCACGCGAGTTCTCACTGAACTCGATCACGGCTTTGGAGTAATCCAAATCCTCAAAATTGCTCTTTGCTTTTGCCAAAGACAAGTTAAAGTCTTCGTGGTTTTGCTCTTGAATATCGAGCGTGCTCAGCCTTGCACCCACGTCGGTTCGAGCTTTGTTCAAATGGATGAACGCGGCTTGAAATTCCTCTGTCATTTGGTGCAACTTCGCGGTCGCTGATGTATCGGAGACGGATTTATCCGACCAAGACATCGCTTCCTTAAAGGTATCGAAAATACTGAAGGACTCACGCTTTTCGATGCCGATGCTGTCTCCAGGGGTAATTTGCCCTTTCACATGCACTTTAAGTCCTTTGTACTCGATGCCTTTTTCTGGCGAAAATTCGTCAGCGTCCACCACTTTGCCGTTTCGCTCCAATTGGTAGCCAAACTTTCCGTTATTCATATCGACAAACGTCACGCGATAAGAAGCGGTGTCCTTCGCATCCACATTGGTTGCTTTGCTTAGCAGTAAGTCAGAACCGCTTTGTAAATCGTAACTAGGCTGGTAATCACCAAACGGGTTTGGGATTTCCATGAATAGTTTGCTACCAGGATCGTTCATCGGCATATCCAGCATGCTGGACACTTTCATTTTGCGTTGGTAATCATCACCAGCGTATTGCACGCTGCCATCTTTATCGCGATAAAATGGCTGGCTTTTCGGCTTTGTCCCCGCAAACACGTAGTTGCCCGATTCATCTTGTGCATTCACTAAGTTAAGGAAGTTATTTGCAATTTCTTCCAACTCACGCTTTTTCGCTTGTCGGTCTTCGGCAGAAAACGCACCGTTGATCATTTCCATGGTGAGACGTTTCGATTCATCAGCGAAGCTTTCTGCGTTCGCGATGTTCACTTCGTGGTTTTCTAAACGGTTACGCACCAACACAATCGAGCTTAAATATTGCTTTAACTGCTCTTGCTGCTGGCCAATATTCTGAATGTAATGCGCAGCCAGCGGATCATCACTTGGTTTAAGCAGCTTCTTACCTGAGGCAAGTTGCTCTTGGTTGTGATGGATCTTGTTCTCTTGGCGACGCAAGTCATTTTGTACAGACTGATAGTTATGGAAACTAGAAATTCGGGTTAACACTTATCTCTTCTCCTTACCTCAGTTGCAAAATGGTGTTGAAGGTGTCATTTGCCGCCTGCATCACGCGTGATGAAGCCATGTAAGCTTGTTGAAACTTCATCATGTTGGCGGCCTCTTCATCGAGGTTCACACCCGCAATCGATGCTACACGTTCTTGTGCGGCTTCATGCTCTAAACGCGCAACCGATGCTAAGCGGTTAGCCGTTGCCGATTTCAAACCCACTTCAGTATTAAGATTGTGGTAAACGTCAATCAAGGTGCTCGATTTACCATCCATCATTTTGTTGGTTTGTAATTGCTGCATCTTTCTCAAGTTGCCGTTACCACCTTCTGACGGCACCAAGTTGGCCGTAAATTTGTCGTTCAGCAGTGCGCCTTCTGTGAGTTCAAAGATGGTTGCATCGCCATTTTTGTATAGCGGATGACTTTTCGGCACTGAGATTTCAATCAGCGGATCATCTTTGTCTAACGGATAAGAGTATTTATCAGACAGTAAGTTACCTTTGTTATCGGTAATCTTTAGCCACGCTTTGTCGTGCTTTTCATCGGGTGGCTGGACCGTCACTTCAAACTCTTTTACATCACCCGCTTCACGAATATTGAATTTTGCACTGCCTTGAGCAAACGTCGTAGACGCTTCATAACTTTGTGCGGCAATGGATTTAGCGTCGTTGGTTTCCATCTTGATGATGGCAGCACCACTGCGAGTAGGACGCAGCAGCACTCGTTCGCCAGCGGCAAGGCCTTCGCCGATTTGCACTCTCATGCCATCCAATACGAAGGTAGAATCCGATTGGTCTATATCTATCTGAACTTGCTCGCCTTTCGGTGTTGTCACGCTGTAGCGATCACCATCGAAGCGCAGCGCATATTCGCCACCTTTCAACGCCGAAATATCATCGACATAAACGGCAACGTCCGCTTTCGAGTTTGGTGCAGTAAACACTCGTGATTTAGCCACCAGCTCAGAATTCACATCGGTGAAAACGTCTTTACCGATTTTGCCGTTGAGATCCAAACCTTGCGATTGCAGTTGGTTGACCTTGTAAGAGAATCCGGTAGCTAAGCGCCCCATTTCATCCAGCAGTTGCGGAATGTGTTTGTCACGCATGTCGAGTAGCGCGCCGATTTTGCCGTCCATGTCGTCGGCCTTAATCGCTTTGATGCCATCGCCTTCGACCATCGCTAGACGTCGTTGGTGCACGTCTGGGTAGCCATCAATCATTTTTAATTGGCTTGCCTCTGTGCCCGACACCAAGGTATGACCATTGCCGATGTGCACGTTGAAACCTTCAGCGTTTTTACGTGGGGTCACGGTGACCTTAGTGTATTCCGACAGCTCGGTAATCAGCTTTTCATGCTGATCCATCAAATCGTTATGTGGACCAGGAGTGCGCATCATCAAGCGGTGAATGTCACGAATTTCTAGCGCCAGTTGGTTAATGCGCTCAATGCCCATGTCCAATTTTTTATTGGTTACGTCTGACTGCAGTCGCACCGTTTCGTGAAAGTCGTTTAATGTGTCTGAAAAGATTTTTGCCTTTTCCAACACAACTTTACGCGCACCTAAATCGTTTGGTGTGTCTGCCATGGTTTTCACAGCATCAAACCACTCGTTGAGGTTTTCTGGGATCTTCTTCGATGCAACAGAGCTCAACATGCTAGAAAGCATGTCTAAGTTATCTTGGGTATCCGTTTTATTCGCATTGCTTGTAGAGGACAGGTTGAGTTCATTAACGGCAAATTGGTCCCACGAGCGGCGAACATTTTCCACATGCACGCCCATGCCGTAGGTCGAACCACCAAACATGCGTGGATCGTTGGTACCCTGAATCACTGACTGACGGCTGTAACCTTCTGTATTAACATTAGAAATGTTATGACCAGTAGTATTTAACTGCCTCTGAGCAGTAAGCACACTTTGAGTACCTACATTCAGAAGATCTGACGCCATACCTGCCCCCAAAAACGAAATAAGATCGGTAAATACCGATCACCTAGACAAGTAAAAGCAAAAGATGTGCCAAGAGGGATTTAGAGTAGTAAATTCAGGTAAAATAAAGGCTTGCACGATGGCAAGCCTTAATGATTCGCGTACGCGGCAACCCCAAAAGGTTACATACTTTCGATTTTCTGCTTCACTTGCAGAACTTTGTCGGCGTAGGTTGGATCCGTCGCATAACCTGCTCGATGAATACCGCGAATAAAGGATTCAGAATCTCCACGTTGCTGCAATGCCGTCTCGTAACGTGGGTTGTCATTTAAGAAACGGACGTAGTCGTTGAAACTATCTTGATAGTTCGAGTAAGAACGAAACGCTGCCGTCTCTTTCACTGGCGTATTGTCATGAAATTCCAATGTTTGCGTGGTGACTTTGTCACCTTGCCAGCTTCTGTCTGCTTTGATGTTGAACAAGTTGTTACTGCTACCACGAGCATTTTGCACCACTTTTTGTCCCCAGCCAGTTTCCAGAGCTGCTTGAGCAAGAAGCAATGATGGTTCTACACCCAACGCTTTCGCCGCCTTTTCAGCGTATGGCTTCATGGAGTTCACAAAAGATTCTGGCGAATCAAACTTAGCGGGAGTATGGCTGGTACGGGAAAGTTCGCCGGACTCAATCAAACGCTTTTCAATTTCACGCGCTTTTTTAGGGTCCACGCGACGATATTCTACGGCGCTGTTTGCCGCATCGCGCATTGCCGTTTCGCTCTTATCATTGCCTTGGCCAGCCGTCAGCTGTGCCACTATCATATCTGCCAAGCCCATAGAGCCATTTGCGCTCAGTTCACTCGCCATCTGCTCATCAAGCATCTGGCGGTAAAATTTCTCATTTTGGCTATTCATGATGTTCGACTCGAAGCCTTCGTTCGCTTCGCGCATCGACTTCAGCATCATGGATGTAAAGATAGACTCAAACTGACGAGCAGCCGCATGCAGTGCTTCTTGCTCGCCATCTTTGCCCTCTTTAACCGCTTTCTGACGCAGGCTATCGAGTGAGCTAATGTCGTGAATAAAACCGATATCGTTAGGATTCTTCATCATCGCAACCTCCTAACGATTAAATGATGATCAACTGGCCTTCGATGGCACCAGCTTGTTTCAATGCTTGTAAGATGGCCATCAAATCAGAAGGTGCTGCGCCCACTTCATTCACCGCACGTACGAGGTCATCCAGCGTCAAACCCGGCTCGAATTTGAACATCTTGCCTTTTTCTTCCGTCACTTCGATATCTGAATCGGGCACCACGACCGTTTGGCCGCCAGAGAAGCTGTTTGGTTGGCTAACGTTTAGATTTTCTTTGATGGCGACAGTCATGCCACCATGCGTCACTGCCGCAGGCTTAAGACGCACGTGTTTGCCAACGACAATCGTGCCAGTACGGGAGTTAACAATGATCTTCGCCGCGCCATCAGCTGGGTCAAACTCTAGGTTTTCAATCGCGGACAAAAACGCCACACGCTGGCTGACATCACGAGGGGCACGCACGCGTACCGACGTCGCATCGACTGCGCTAGCCATTTGTGGGCCAAGGAAGTTGTTTACCGCATCCGCCATGCGTTGTGCGGTCGTGAAATCAGATTCAAGCAAGTTGAAAGTAATGTAATCACCACGACCGAATGGGTTTGGAATTTCGCGCTCTACCGTCGCACCACTAGAGATAAGACCAACGGTTGGGTTGTTACCAACAATTTTTGAACCGTCAGCGCCTTCAGCACTGAAACCGCTCACCACTAAGTTACCTTGGGCAACCGCGTAAACTTGACCGTCTAGACCTTTAAGGAACGTTTGTAGAAGCGTACCACCACGTAGGCTTTTCGCACTGCCGATTGACGATACAGTCACGTCCACTTGTTGACCCGGCTTAGAAAATGGCGGCAACTCTGCCGTGACCATAACCGCGGCAACGTTTTTGATTTTTGGCTTGGTACCCGGCGGCAGCTGAATGCCGAAATTTTGCAGCATGGCTGCGAAACTTTGCTCAGTAAATGGGTTCGCTTCGCCCGTACCTGGTAAGCCTGAAACCAAACCATAACCCACGAGTTGGTTGCTTCGCACGCCTGCCACTTGCGCGACGTCTTTGATTCGTGCGGCTTGGGCGGCTGTAGAAAACAGAGCAACGCTCATCAGTAATAAAACGATTCTTTTCATGCTTACTTAATCTCTTGCAGTCAATTTGCCGTCAGTGCGGCGTCTTATAGCGCTACATTAAAGAATCGTGCCAAGAAGCCAGGCTCTTGCATATCTTGTGACAGACCGGTTCCTGAGTATTGAATTCTTGCGTTAGACACACGATTTGACGCAATTGTGTTGTCGAAGTTGATGTCATCAGGACGAATTGTGCCGCTTAAGCGAATGTACTCGTCACCCGTATTTAGCGTCATCCACTTCTCACCACGGATCACGAGGTTGCCGTTTGCCAGCACTTCGATCACTTCGACCGTAATGTAACCACTGATGCTGTTACTCTGCTTCGCAGAAGAGTCACCAGCAAAGGTGTTGGTGTTGTTTAAGTCATACGAGAAGTTGTACTTGCCGCCTACTTTCAGCTCTTCACCGCCCACTTGTAACGGATCCATTTGCGCTTCGTTGGTTTTCGACAAGTCCGCGTTAGCGCTCTTCGTCGCACTGGTGGTTTCATCTAACGTGACTGTGATGATGTCGCCAATGCCGCGAGGTTTAGAGTCGTCATACAAATCGGTAATGTGCTCTGGGCTAAACAGAGAACCCGTCGCCGCAGCATAATGCTCAGGCTTTTGTTTTGGATGGATTGGAGCCCACGCTGGATCACCAGCAACCGGATCATTTCTGCCGCGCAGTGTATCAACGATGCCGCTACTCTCGTCTTTCGACTTATCGCCTTCAACCGCATCCACAACGGTAGTCGCTTGCGTCACTTCATCCGTTTCGATGGGTTCTAACATCGCACAGCCAGACATGGTTGTGATCAGCGCAAGTAAACAGATACGTTTCATTATGAGCTCCTTAATGGCTAACTTTCGCCGTTACAACTGCTGGTTAACGAAACTCATCATCTTATCGACAGATGAGATCACTTTAGAGTTCATTTCGTACACGCGCTGAGCTTCGATCATGTTGACCAATTCTTCTGTCACGTTTACGTTGGAGGCTTCTAGCATCGATTGGCGAATTTCACCCAAACCGTCCAAACCCGGAACACCTTCTTGCGGGTCGCCACTTGCGCCTGTTGGCAAGTAAAGGTTCTGACCGATTGGCTCTAGGCCACCTGGGTTAACAAAGTCTGTAATAGTCAACTGACCAACGACTTGGTTATCTTGCTGACCACGTACGCGCACAGATACTTCACCGTCCGTACCGACAGTGATAGAAATCGCATCTTCAGGAATCACAATTTCAGGTTCTACTGGGTAACCAGAACCAGATGTCACTAACGTGCCTTCACCATTTAGCGTGAACTGGCCGTTACGGGTGTAACCGATGTTGCCGTCAGGCAGAGTCACTTGGAAGAAACCATCGCCTTCCACCATCATGTCCAATGCGTTGGTGGTGGTTTGCGCATTACCGTGCGTGTGCACTTTTTGCGTTGCAACCACTTTAGAACCGGCACCAAGCATCAAGCCACTTGGCAGCTCGGTGTTTTGAGAAGACTGACCGCCCGGCTGGTTGATGTTTTGATAGAACAAATCTTCAAAGACCGCACGGCTTTTTTTGTAGCCCACGGTCGAGGCGTTCGCCAAGTTGTTCGAAATCGTAGCGATGTTGGTTTGTTGGGCGTCTAGGCCTGTTTTACTTACCCATAGTGCTGGATGCATAGTGAACCTCTAACTCTGTTAACTCATACGAAGCAATGAATCTGAAGATTTATCCATCTCTTCAGCGGTGCTCATCATTTTGACCTGCATTTCGAATTGACGTTGAAGGTCAATCAGCGCGGTCATTTCACCTACGGCATTCACGTTACTACCTTCAATCGCACCAGTTTGAATGCTGATAGTGCCGTCTGCTTCGTAAGGCTGGTTTGGAGTTTTATGGCGAAATAAGCCATTGGTGTCTTTAAATAAGCTTTGATCGTCAGTTTTCACAAGCTTGATACGATCAACGATTTGTAATTCTTCAGCCGGCGCACCTTGTGGAAGTACAGAGATGGTGCCATCACGACCGATTTCGATTTTGGAGAGTGGGATTGGCAGAGTGATTGGCGCATCGTTCTCACCCAAAACGGCATGACCGCTTGCGTTGGTTAGCATGCCATTTTGGTCAATTTTTAGGTTACCGTTACGGGTCAAACCTTCTTTGCCGGTGTGATCCAATACAGAAATCCAACCGCTGCCTTCGACGGTAATGTCTAAATCGCGACCAGTCGTGATCACGCTGCCTTGAGCAAAATTATGTCCCGGACGCTCTGTCATGCTAAACACGCGTGACGGTAAACCATCGCCATACGCTTGCATTGAGCGAGCCTGTGCTAAATCCGCACGAAAACCCGTCGTGCTGACGTTAGCCAAGTTGTTAGCGCGCAATTGCAAAGCCTGCATATTTTGCTTGGCGCCACTCATTGCGAGAAACAGTGCGCGATCCATAATCTACTCCAAAAAAGTCTCTGTACTTCGGAGTAAAAGCAATAGTTATGCCAAGATAAAAATAGGCTTATTTATCAAAAAGTTGAATGAAATTAAAGGCAATCAAGAAGGATATTCAATGAAAGAAAACTGCAAAGGGAGGCAAGATTTTGATCCATGTGGCGGCAACAGCGGCAAACCAGAGATCAAAGCATGCTTAGCCTGAACTGAGGTGTTTTCAGGCTAAGCATCAGATGAATGTCATGATGTTATCAAGCCAAGCGGCGAAAGCACGCCTAACTTGATAATGCAGATTATCGAATCTGCAGGATATTTTGTTGTAGCTGGTTATGTACTTCTAGCGAACGTGAGTTTGCTTGGAAGTTACGCTGAGCAGAGATCAGATCCACCAGCTCCTGAGTCATATCAATGTTTGACTGTTCTAGCATACCGTTGTTGATAGTACCGAAAGAGCCTTTGTTTGATTCACCCCAAATCTTGTCACCAGAGAACTGAGTTGAATCCCATTGCGTACCGCCCTTCTTATCCAGACCTTGCTCGTTAGGAACACGAACTAGCGCCACACGACCCAACGTTACGTTTTCACCGTTTGAGTAAGTACCCAATACGCTGCCGTTTTCATCAAAGTCAACTTTGGTTAGGAAACCCGTTGTCGCACCATCTTCATCGAACTTAGTCAGCTCAAATGGGGCGGCAAATTGTGTCGCAGCACCCAGACCAAAGTTAAGCGTCTGAGCAGGATCTGCACCATTCATATCAAGCGGCGTGGTGTTTGTTGCAGGATCACCCAATGCAACAGAAGTAATCGGGTTACCGCTGTTTAGGCTTGCCAACGTACCATCGTTGTTGAACTTCATGGTGTGACCAATATGACCTGTTGGTGTTTGCGCATCACCACCAGCAACGTTTAACGGCTTCTCACCACTCTTGTCTGTTACTGTGTAGTAAGTGTTCCACGTGTTTGGCTGAGTCTGATCTTTCAAGTAGTACGTTGTTAACTTGTAAGATTGACCCATCGAGTCATAAATGGTCGAAGAGGTTGAACGGTTGTATGTATCTGGGTCTGAAAAATCAAACTGAGTTGGATCTTTCAAATCACCGTTAGCAGGTAAGTTCACGCCCACTTCAATGTTCGCTGTTTGTTTTGGCTTACCAAATTCCGCAGGAATATTGATTGGTTGTGGCTCGTAAGATGAAACCTCACCAGACTCTGGGTTTACTTGATAACCAAGTAGGAACTCATCGTTCGCGGTTACCATGTAGTTTTCTTTGTTCAAATGGAATGCACCGTTACGTGTCATTTCATTTTGTTGTGGGATAAGACGATCTTTCGCTACTGCGAAGAAGCCAGTACCCGATACACGCAAATCCATTGGGTTGTTGGTGTAAATGCTTGAGCCTTCGTGGAACTGTTGTGCCACTTGGCTTGCTTGTGCACCGCCACCCGGAGTGGTTTTTGCGTTAGTAAACAAAGAGTTTGAGTAAACATCAGCAAATTCCGCACGAGACTCTTTAAAGCCGTACGTGTTGGCGTTCGCAATGTTGTTACTGGTTGTATTTAAATCCAGTTGAGCCGCGGACAAACCGCTTAAAGATACATATGACATTCCAAAATCTCCTAATCTAGCGTGTTATGGATTACGCTTTGCCAACTTCCAGTACTTCTGCAAGTCGAACTGGTGATTCAAAACCAGCCAGATTGAGTAATACGTTTCCGTCACCTTTACCCAGCAATACACTGTTTACGTTGGCGTAAGTAGACACAGGGAACTCTTGTGACTCCCCATCCACTAAGCCAGACGCTTTCACTTTGTATTTGCCAGCAGGCAATGGATTACCGCTTTCATCATTACCATCCCAAAGTACGCGTGTGTCGCCGGCTGGTTTCGCACCTACCTCAAAAGTACGAACCAATTGGCCAGCTTCGTCTTCTACACGAACAAACAAGTTGTCGAGAGATTTCGAAAGCTTAACCATTGCCGCCATAGGCGCATCGTCTTGCTTCACACCCGCCGCACCTGGGACCAATACGTCGCGCCCTACCAAAGAGGAAGCTTGCAACGCTTGGTTCGATGTCATTGACGAGTTCAAACTCTCAAACTGAGTGTTCATCTTGCCAATGCCATCTACGGTCGCAAATGACGCCATTTGCGCAATCATCTGGTCATTACTTACCGGCTTAAAAGGGTCCTGTTGAGACAATTGCTTCGTGAGCAACGATAAGAAGTCTTCCTGTTTTAGGTCCTGCTTACCTGTGCTCCCTTCCGCTTTTTTGTTCTCTTGAAGACTTTTAAGCTGGTCGATATAGGACAAGCCGCTTTGACCAACGTTGTTAATTCCGGCCATACGCTACCTCCTTATCCTTATTGACCCATCTGCAGCGTACGCAGCAGCATTTGTTTACTAGAATCAGCAACCTGCACATTCGTTTGGTATGCGCGAGAAGCCGAAATCATGTTGGCCATTTCTTCCATTACATTGACGTTTGGCTTGTAGATGTAGCCTTCGTCGTTTGCAAGGGGATGATCAGGGTTGTACTCCGCACTAAGCGGCTTATCACTTTCTACAATTCCCAGAACTTTCACTGGCACAGTATCACCGCCACGCATGGCGTTACTTAACTCAGCACCAAATACAGCATGACGCGCTTTGTAGGTGTCTTTCGCAGAGCTGCTGACACTGTCGGCATTCGCCAAGTTGCTCGAGGTAGTATTCAGACGAACAGACTCAGCGCTCATTGCGGAACCTGTCACATTGAAAACGTTAAATAAGCTCATCTAAATTAATCCCCTTTGATTGCCTTGGTTAAGTTCTTGAATTTGCCGCCTAGAAAGTCGAGTGATGCTTGGTGTCTGATTTGGTTTTGCATAAACAAGTTACGCTCTAAATCCAAATCTACCGTGTTGCCATCACCCGTGTCTGGTTGCGTAGGAAGACGATACAGTTTGTCCCCCATCAACGTTGTAGTGGCAGGAATATGCCGACCATCTGTTCGGCTAAGACCAATGCTTGCCCCAGATGTTGCCGCTTGTAATTCCTTGGCAAAGTCTAGACCTCTTGCTTTGTAACCAGGCGTGTTTGCTTGCGCGATGTTGGTGGAAATCACCTCTGCATTGCGCTCACGTACGCCCACCGTGTGCTGGTGGATGCCTAGTGCCTTGTCAAAAGATATAGCCATGTTTGCCTCTACAATTAAGAACTGACCGTTATTAATAACTAAATAGCAATTAGCGTGCCAAAAACCGGAAACGCTAAAGCACCTATCAGCTATTGACGTTTTAGGTTGCAATAAGCAAGCCAAAGTAACTGGAATGTCGTATCACTTCGCTTACTTGAATAAAGATACACCCTGCAGAGGGAACAGGGCAAAGTCCGACAACAGATTAGCGAGGGGAAACTCGAAAGCTCATCTCATGTTGACAAAAGAAAGAATGCAGAAAAAGAAAAGCCTGACACGAGGTCAGGCTTTGTTTTCAAATAAGAGATACCGCTATTTAAGCTTGTAAATGATACCTGGATTACAGCGCACCATTTCAAATTTATCAGTCAGACCGGTTAACGACTCTGACGCCCCCAGCAATAGGTAACCACCAGGGTTTAAACTACTCGCCATTTGGTTAAGCACTTTAGATTTCATCTCTGGAGAGAAGTAAATCAGCACGTTACGACAGAAAATGATGTCGAATTTACCCATCAGTGCGTAACTATCCATCAAGTTTTGAGGACGGAAGTTCACCAAACGTTTAACGTTGTCTTTCACTTTCATACGACCATCGCCTGCATCTTCAAAGAAAGTGCGGCGACGCTCAGGCGAAAGGCCACGACCTAAAGCAAGGTTGTCATACACACCTGCACGACACATTTCGAGCATGCTTGCAGAAATGTCCGTCGCCGTGATGGAAACACTTGGCAGCAAACCTGGCTTACGCTGTTGCGTTTCCAGAATTGTCATCGCGATTGAATAAGGTTCTTGACCAGATGAACTGGCCGCAGACCAAATTTTAATTGGACGTTTATTTGCCGCAACTTCTGGCAATAGTTTGTCAGCTAAAACCGTGAACGGATAAGTATCTCGAAACCACAATGTTTCGTTAGTCGTCATCGCATCCACAGCAGCAATACGCAATTCACGATTGCGGCCAGCAACAACATCGCGCAGCAAATCAGACAACGACGCAAGCTTGAACTTAGTCACTAGAGGACTCAGTCGGCTGCGCACGAGGTATTGTTTGCTATCGCCTAATACGATGCCACATTGCGATTCTAGAAAACGGCTAAAGTCACGATACTCTTGATCACTGATTGTAATAGCAGTCATTAATGTCTCTTTTATTGTGTTAATGCAGATTTAACCGCGTTACCCAATTCGTCTGGGTTAAATTTCGCAATGAAGGTGTTTGCACCTACGCGCTCAACCATGGCTTGGTTGAAAACGCCACTTAATGAGGAATGAAGGATAACATAAAGATCTTTCAAATCTGCATTTCTGCGGATTTCAGCCGTTAATGTGTAGCCATCCATTTCTGGCATTTCGATATCAGAAATCACCAAAGAAATCTGATCGTAAATGCTGCCTTCTTGAGCCATTTCAAGCAACTTATTGTACGCTTCTTTGCCATCTTTGACAGATACGACCTCGAAACCAATCGAAGTAATCGCGCGCTCAACTTGCTTACGTGCAACCGTTGAGTCATCAGCAATCAGAATGCGACGTACGATAGGCTTTTCTTGCTCCGCTTGTGCGATTTCTTCACCGATGGTTGAATCCATGGTTTCATCAACTGGCGCGATTTCAGCCAGGATTTTTTCCACGTCTAGGATTTCAACAAGTTCGTTATCGATATTCGTCACAGCAGTTAGGTAGTGCGCTTTACCTGCGCCATCTGGCGGCGGCAAAATCGCTTCCCAGTGCATGTTGATAATACGCTCAACCGATGATACCAAAAATGCTTGGATCGTACGGTTAAATTCAGCGATAACAACAAAACATTTATCAATATCGGTGGTTGGGCGGCCACCAATTGCCAGGCTCAAATCAATTACTGACACGGTATGGCCACGGATATGAGCAATACCTTTTACCAGAGGGTGTAGATTTGGCATAGAAGTCAGCTTAGGGCACTGAAGTACTTCTTTTACTTTGAATACGTTGATGCCGTAACGCTGTCGCCCCATCAGTCGAAAGGTCAATAATTCCAATCGGTTCTGACCGACGAGTTGCGTACGCTGATTCACCGAGTCAAGAATCCCCGTCATATGCTCATCTCCATCTCAAACTTTTTGTTTTTAAATGATACTCTACCACTGGCAAGCATGATACCAGGGAGACAGTATGGCGTATTTCACTATAACTTCGACAACATTGACTATGACAATATGTAGAGCGCTATTTACAAAGTACGCTAAGTCTATCGGCATTTTGCTCAGTATGTTTAGTTTTTTTGTTCATTCGGCAACAGATAATCAGATAGAACAAATAAAATTGGCAGCAGAACAACATATTCTTGCCACGGTAGAGCAGCCAGCCGGAGGTGAATTGACTGTGAATGCGGCAGACATTGACTCTCGAATCAAGGCAACTGACTGCCCTGAACCCCTCGACACTTCGGCCTCTTCCACCAGCAGCACCCGCAGCAATATCAATGTGTTGGTAGAATGCCCTGCCGATGACTGGAAAGTGTATGTCCCTGTTCGTGTCTCCTCTTCAGTACCAATGATCGTCGCAACTCGACAACTTGGCCGAGGTGAGATCATCAGCGCATCTGATGTCACAACGTCCATGATTGAGCTTCAACGCTTTCGCAAAGATGGCTTTTCTAGCTTCGAACAAGTGGTCGGTGCAAAGTTAAAACGTAGCGTTCGCCTTGGTGATGTGGTTGAGCGCAATGATGTTTGCGTGGTTTGCCGTAATGAAAAAGTGACAATAAAGGCCGTAAAATCAGGCATGACGATCACAACACAAGGCACAGCATTGCAAGATGGAGCCACGGGCGATCAAGTAAGAGTGAAAAATGACAAGTCACAACGTATAATAGAGGGCATAGTGACTAACATTGCGGAAATTACCGTCACCTTTTAACCTTTATTTAGGTAGTACAACCGCATTGTGAAAATTGATCAATAAAAATGCAAAAAATGATTAAAGTTATCGTTTGGTTGGTCGATAGTCTGGATACCAGTATTACGATACAAGGCAAAGGTTAAACATGGCAGGTATAGATAATATACGTTCAGGGCAAATGATGTCGACGACCAGTCGCGCGCCTGCACGTAACGATTCAAGTGCGACATCAAGCGCAACTGAATCGAAAAAAGCGCCAGCTCAACAAGACGCTGTATCGCTAAGCCAACAAAGTAAAGCCGTCAGCAAACTCCAAAAGGATATGGCAGCTTCTCCGGCTTACGACAGTGCGAAAGTAGCGGCAATCAAAGAAGCAATCGCAAACGGTTCATACCGCGTTGACCCAGAAAAACTGGCCGACAATATGATCAAGTTTGAAAACGAATTGCAAGGCAAAAGCTAACTGACTTAGGCCCAAGGTAAGTATTTATGGCAGCATTAGTCGATCTCGTAAACTTTCAACTAGAAAATGCTAAGGCGCTTTCTACTGTTTTACGTCAGGAAACACAGGCGATTACTGCGCGTGTCTCTTCTGAAATCGAAAGCATCGCCAAACAAAAAATGACACTCATTGATCAGCTAAGAACCACTGATCAGCGAATTGCCTCTCACCCGCATGTCAATCAACTTACCGAAGATGAGCACCTAAGTCAGGTTGTAGCCCAAATCCAATCCATCGTGCTGGACTGTCAACAAGTCAATCGCGTGAATGGAGAATCCCTCAGCCGTGCTCAATTGAGTTTTAACAAGCTCAATAACATGCTTCAACACACTCACGGCAAGATCGGTATGACCTACAATGCCGGCGGCAAAACCCACACCATTTCAACGCTAGGCACCAATATTAAAGCCTAACGCTCTAGCCTCTCCTTCCTCATTAGGCAAAGCCATCAAATCAACCCATAAAAAAGCGACCAATTGTTGCCAATTAGCCGCTCGAAAAGATTATCTGTTTATTTAGTGAAGTGGTTTTAGAACAAGGTTTGCTGACGCTTCTCAGGCACTTGTTGAACTTCACCGTAATCGCGTAGCTTATCCATCTTACGGATATCCAAACGTAACTCTGTTACGTAACTGTCTTCAACTAAGTAACTGCGCACGACCTCTGCACCGCGAATCACGCCATCGACCGCGCCACTCGTGCTTTCAATGCCAAGACGCTGATCTTCAAGTTCGGCACGACCGCTTACTCGCATGCCGTAAACTTGCTCTGCTAACTCACGATACGCATCAATTTTTGATGCTCGCATCGCGCGCACACGTTTTTCTTCTACCGTGCGGCCAGTTTGTTCGCTTACGCTTGCATAACCTACCGCCACTAAAATTTCATCTTGGCGCATCTGTTGTAATGGCTGACATCCCACAAGCACCAAGGTGGCAATAATAAATAATAACTTCTTCATGGTTCTATCCTATGGGCGGAGAATCACAGTGTATGGCTGGCGAATGGTTGGGTCTGAACGAATCAACACGCCATCTTGGGTACGGATGCTATTTAGCGTATCCAAATCACGGCCGATTCGGTCTGCAGGCAAGAACCCTTGCGCTGTGGCAACCACAACACGGCTTTGCATACCAACAACGCGAGCATTAACCAATACGCCACCTTCTTGACGAAGCATGGTTCCCGTTAGCACATACTGAATTTGCTGCTCTTGCGCCAGATCTTGCCAGTCACGGCTTAAGGCAAAGTCGCCTTGCTGCGTCACTTGGATAGATCCTGTCGTTTTAAAATCGACGACTTTAAAACCGCGACGTTGGAACTGATGGATAAATCCTTCAGATACAGAGTTGCCCAACCAGTTGGTCGCATCCATATTTTGCAGGTCAACAAACGATGTGATAGCAATTGGTGTACGTGCAGAAACGGCAACGTTAGATACCATCAAATCTTCTGTCATGCTCTCAATAAAGAAGTCCATCGTATGACGCGGACTGTCCATCAACATGAACTGGCTGCCTGAATACGGTTCTTTACCATTATAAATCGGTGAGTACGCGCACGATGTCAAAAGCGTCATCATCGATGCGGCGACAAGCCACTTTTTCATGGTTTGATTCTCCAGATAATCTTGGGTGGCACTGTTCTTTCACAATTCCTTACTGAGTAAAGGTAATATTGGAACAGTCTTTGCTTTTCTTTGTTTGTCGAACTAAGAAAACGCCACCAAACTTCACTGAAATTGATATAGCAATATTTATACCCGAACGGTCATACCCAATGAAAAAAATATTATTTAGCCTACTTTCAATCACTTTCGTTATGCTTCTGCCACTTCGTGCAGTGGCGTCTTGGTACGAAGTGACAGGCGTTGCCACGATCGTTTCTTCTGAAGATGCGGCAAGGCTCCATGCGTTGGAAGACGCTCTATTCAAAGCCGTCAACTTTTCGGGCGCAGACATTGGCAGCATCAGTAATTTGATGCCGCTATTGGAAGAAAACCGCAAAGAATATCAGTTTACTAACCATGAGGTGCGCTACATTCTCGTGGAATCTGAGCGCAAACGCGGTGGTAAAATGGAAATGAAGATCCGAGTGGACATCTATCCATCGGCAACGGGTTGCCACACGGATCAATACAAAAAGACTATTTTGGTCGGTAACATTGACGTTGCCTCTCCCCAACAAGCAGTCATGGGGCAAATCTACCAAGTGGGTGACGATTTCAGCAAAGTCGTTAATCGCCAATTGGATCAAACCTCACGCAGCTTCGTTTCTGTTGGCACGACAGACTACTCAATCAGCAGCAATTATCCAGCTCGCACTCAAATGATTGCGCAGGACAACGGCGCACAATACATTATTGGCGGCGTGATTACTGACTTAACGGCAACGATTGAATCTCAACTCTTAAAAGACGACATCATTAACCGTCAGTTTGCTTTAGAGATGAAAGTCTTCGATGGCAAGACAGGCCATGAAGTCTTCAACAAAGCCTACCGCGAAGTCGCGCGTTGGCCATTCGCCAAAACCAGCCAAGTTGATACTCGTAGTGCACGTTTCTGGGCATCGACCTATGGCGAAATGATGCTACGCGTCAGCCGCAACATCATGTTAGACCTCGAGTCCGAACTGTCTTGCAAGATTACCCTACCGGAAGTGGTGGCCGTTTTTGGCAACACCGTCACGATGGATCTGGGCCGCATGCACGGCGTAAAAGAAGGTGACAAACTGCAACTGTGGCACACGGCATCATTCATCGATCAAAAGGGTTTACCGCGTAATAAAGTGTCGCAAAGCGAGATCACTTTGACGGTCTCCCGCATCTATGAACAAGAAGCAGAATTGACGATTGATCAGCCGAATTTGGCGTCCAGCGTTCAAATTGGCGATGTAATGAACAAGATCTTATAAAAGGTCACATTAAGCCTTGAGATATGCTTACTTTTGAATATCATAGACAACGCATCTTATTTGATTATGCCTGTCTAAGTAACTAACAAGTTAGCACTAGGGTTAAAGAAATCAGCAGCATGGCTGTGAATTTGTTTAACCTGTAGCAATAACCCAATAGTTACTGTGATTGGTATTACGCCCTCATGGCACAGCTGGATAGCGCAGTCCCCTCCTAAGGGACAGGTCGTAGGTTCGAATCCTACTGGGGGCGCCATATCATAGCCTTAGCTCACCGTTGAGCTAAGGCTTTTTTATACGCGTTTATCGGGCTCATTTCCCACACACAACGTTCTCTTCCCGATAATCCAATATACGCGTTTATCGGGCTCATTTCCCACACACAACGTTCTCTTCCCGATAATCCAAACGCCCACCAGCAGCATATTGCCGCTTCTGGTCAAACCTCATGCGGGTTGAAAACGCTCGCCGTCGCCCTTAATTACTTCACAGTTACTATTTACAGTTTTGTATTTTATTACTTTAATTATTTATGAGTTTTGCTTACCCTCTCTACTATTAATAAAAATATTAGTTAGCACTATGTCTAAGAGCAATTTAATTACTAACACTGGACACCGCTTTATTTCGAAAGGCAAGACTGCCTTTAAGATCCACATTCATACTCCTGACGATACTGTTTTGCATCGCTCAGTGGGCTTTGTTCGTATTGGAGAGAAAAAGGGCTTGAAGAAAGCCATCAAACTAAGAAATGAGTTGGGTAGAGAAATGTGGGGCAAGTTTTGGCGACGTCTATTAAAAGACCCGTACTTAATGACGCGTCTGCCGCACAGCGTTGAGCCTAAAATCGTTCATAAGCCTAACCCAACCCTCGAGAACCCAGACAACCGAGACACTTGTTACATTGCGAAATGGCGCGAGTTTAACGATAAGGGTGAATACAAATACAAGACGGTAGTACGTTCGATTAACAAATACGGCAAACTTGCCGCTTACATGCAAACGAAAAAGGCACTACTAGAAGCCCACAAAGAGAACTTAGAAATCCTCACTTTTATGGGCCGACTCAACAGCATCGATCTGAAGTAATCCACTCTCGTACTTACACAACTTAAAGCGCTTCAGACACATTTCGCTTCACTGCTAAAAATGATTTCGAGAGTTGAAGCTCTATCGAACGCAAAAAGAGAACCCGTCATCAACCGGTTCTCTTTTTTTGTGTCCACCATTCACAAATTAAGCGATACAAAATGAACAGATAAAAAAAGCCCCGAAGAGCGAACTCTTCGGGGCATTCAGCTTTAGGCAGCTATTCTACGGTCGGATAGGAGCTTATTGCTGAACTTGGTATTCGAACTCAGGTACAACGATTTCTACGCGACGGTTTTGTTGACGACCTTCACGAGTATCGTTTGATGCGATTGGGTTGTTTTCACCTTCACCGCGAGCTTGGATGCGTGATGCATCGATGCCTTTTTCAACTAGCGCGTTTGCTACTGACTCAGCACGTTTCTCAGAAACTTTTTGGTTGTATGCTGCAGCGCCTGAAGTATCTGTATAACCAACTACTTCAACCTTCGCTTGTGGGTGCTCGTTTAGGAAAGCAACTAGATTGTCTAGTTTAGAAGCGCTTTCTGGTTTAAGTGTTGTGCTGTTTAGGTCAAAGCTACCAGTGCCGATAGTTTGAGTTTCGAAAGTTTTAGTAACCACTACTGGCTCAACAACTTCTTCTACAACTACTTCTTCAACTACTGGCTCTTCTTCAACTACTACTGGCTCATCGTTGCCGCCGAATTTGAAAGAAACACCTAGAGTTGCAGAGTTACCAGCTGCTTTGCTTACGTTGTTGCTAATGTCAGTAATTGTTTGGTATTCCGCACGTGCTGTAACGTTTTGGCTTAGGTTGAATTCAACACCAGCTGCGCCTAGGTAAGAGTAATCATCTTTACCGTCGAACATTACGTAAGCACCACCAACTTTACCGTAAAGTGCGATGTCTTGAGTGATTGGTAGGCTGAATTTAGGAGCAAGAGTGATTGCTTCTACATGGCCACCGAAAGAAGTTTGATCGAAATCACCAACGTTGTCGAAACCAGCTTCTAGTGCAATGTAGTCATTGAATTCGTAACCAACGAAAGCACCAAGAGTTGAGCCATCTTTGTCACAAGATTGACCTGCTACACAAGCATCTTCCAACCAAGATTTACCCATTTTACCGCCCACGTATACTTCTGCTTGAGCTGCTGAAGCCATAAGTAAAGACGCTGAAATTACCGCTGCTAGTTTTTTCATTATTGATTCCTCTAAAGAAGTACTTTTTTTTAATTCGATGACGAAATGCGCCGCCTAATAACACTGACGTTGTATTTCAATTCTTTTTATTCATTCCTTGAGTGGATACCGAAGCAACTTCCGCTTTATGCACATGCAAAAAATTTATGGAAAGTCACTTGGGTATATTTCCAGTGCAGTGATGCATATCGTTATCGAGTTCTCACTGACGGGTTGAACTATAACGCTAAGAAATCACGAGACAAATCCCAAAACTGTCAATTTCGTGTCATCAAAAAGTTCTACATTATGTGATCTTGAGCACTCAAAGACCCACCCCGCCAACCACGCAAACGTTTGCGTCACTTTTTAAAACCAGACAGCTAAAGCAAGTTTATTTCTCAATATTGAGACAACAATTAGGGAACTTTAGGATTTATAAATATAAATCAGAGAGATATTTTGAATACGAACGGTTAATTTTTATTCATATTAGGCATATATGGATTACAAAAACTTATCCATTTTTGAACAACTAAAAAGCAAAACGAGCAGTTTATATCCTTAGCAAAATTAAGCTTTATAGTGCTGTGAACCTTCAGATACAAAAAAGCCGCGACAAATATCGCGGCTTAGAATGACTATTTATTCAGTCTAATTATGCGTTTGCTTCACGCTCAGCAATGAACTCTAGCGCCATTTTGATGCGAGCAACACAACGTTCTTTGCCGATCAACGCCATTACAGCATCAACAGAAGGTGATTGACCGCCGCCTGTTACTGCAACACGAAGTGGCATACCGATTTTACCCATGCCAATTTCAAGCTCTGCACATACGTCAGCGATCATTTGGTGTAGGTTTTCTGTAGTCCACTCTGTGATCGCTTCCACTTTCGCAAGTGCTACTTCTAGAGGCTCTTTCGCTACACCACGCAGGTGCTTCTTCGCTGCGCCCGCTTCAAACTCAGAGAAATCTTCGTAGAAGTAACGAATTTGCTCAGCAAGCTCAACAAGAGTATGACAACGCTCACCGACTAGCTTGATCACGTCAGTGATCGCAGGGCCGTTTGTTACGTCCAGTTTTTGCTGATCTAGATGCCATTGTAGATGCTCTGCAACGTACGCAGGATCTGAGTTCTTGATGTAGTGGTTGTTCAACCATTGCAGTTTATCCGTGTTGAAAGCAGACGCTGACTTAGATACTGCGTTTAGGCTGAACAAGTTGATCATCTCTTCTTGAGAGAAGATTTCTTGGTCGCCATGAGACCAACCTAGACGCACTAAGTAGTTGTTTAGTGCCGCAGGCAGGTAACCCATATCACGGTATTGCATTACTGATACTGCACCATGACGCTTAGACAGTTTCGCACCGTCATCACCTAAGATCATTGCACAGTGTGCAAACGTTGGTACTGGCGCACCCAATGCTTCGTAGATGTTGATTTGACGAGGCGTGTTGTTGATGTGGTCTTCGCCACGAACGACGTGAGTGATACCCATGTCCCAGTCATCCACTACTACACAGAAGTTGTAAGTAGGTGAACCGTCAGTACGACGAATGATTAGGTCATCCATTTGATCGTTGCGGATTTCGATACGGCCACGAATTTGGTCTTCGAATACTACGCTACCCTCTTTTGGGTTACGGAAACGGATAACACATGGGTCACCGTCTTTTGCCGCTTCGTTTGCCGCTTTGATTTTTGGATGGTTTGCATC
The DNA here is from genome assembly GCF_028823755.1 of Vibrio sp. VP6. NCBI lineage: Bacteria > Pseudomonadati > Pseudomonadota > Gammaproteobacteria > Vibrionales > Vibrionaceae > Vibrio > Vibrio sp. VP6. The sequence continues at coordinate 26,876 of NZ_JAPEID010000035.1, read as the reverse complement.
GTAACGAGGCATTTCTTTGTTTGCTTCTTGCTCTGCACGGATTTCATCTAGCAGCTCTTTAGACGCGTAACACTTGTACGCTTTGTCTTCAGCAAGAAGCTTATCAACCATTTCGTTGTAACGATCAAAACGTTGAGTTTGGTAGTAAGGACCTTCATCCCACTCCAAGCCTAGCCATTCCATGCCTTCTAGAATCGCATCAACGGCTTCCTGAGAGTTACGTTCAAGGTCTGTATCTTCGATACGTAGAACGAATTCGCCACCTTGGTTTTTAGCGTATAGCCAAGAGTAAAGTGCAGTACGCGCACCACCAACGTGTAGATAGCCAGTTGGGCTAGGAGCAAAACGAGTTTTAACCGTCATTTGAGTTCCTTAGGGGTAATGAGCAACGAGAGGGCTCTCGTTGTGATGTCAAGGATAAAAGTGGCGACATTTTACCACCGTAAGTCAATTCTACAATCGGTTTGACACCAGAAATACAAACAGGGCAGCACCAATATAGGTACTGCCCTCTTATTTATTGTTTAAGCGCGAGACGAAATTACTTCAGGTTACGCATCGCCCATTGCATGAACTCTTGTTGCTCTTCACGGCTGAGTTCATTGAACGACTCTTTCAATGTTTTCGTCACCGCAGGAGATTGCGCGATACTGCTCTTAGTCGCTTGTTTGTTCATTGCGTTGTTGTAGTCGGCCACTTCTCGCTCGTAATCACGAAAACCTTGCAAACCACCTTTACGGAGCTGAACCATAGAGAAATCCACTTCTTTTCCGTTTTTATCCTTTAGTACCACTTTTGGATCGAGTTCGAAGGCTTTCGCTTCTTCAATGGTGCGGAAGGTTTTGTAAGTCAGAGAAAGTTCAGCATCTTTTTCTGCATCAAACTCTAATAAAAGAGGCTGCGAATCAAACTTACGGCGCTTTCCATCTTCAAACACAATTTGACCAACAGTCACCGCTAACTGGTTTTCACCGTCTTTTAGCTCGATACTGTTGTTGTCAGAGATCCACTCAGGGTAAACGAACTCACCATTAATAACGCGAGGCACTAATTCCTTTTGCAGAGTCAACTGAGCAGCGAAGGCAGGCGCAGAAAGGATTGCGCAAATTCCAAGAAGTGTCGTTGTTTTTTTCATCATGGTTTCTCACTTTATACCAATTTAGATAAGCCACTGAAACTTACAGGCCAGTCATTTCAATGGCTTATATGAATAAGTATCAAGACAAAAAGGGCGTTTCCGCCCTTTAAGCTGCTTCTTTATTAGAAGTAGTATTCAACACCTACAGAGAACTCATCGTAGTCAGCTGACTTCCAACGCGCTTCTGCTGGTTTATCTAGTTGAGACGCACCGTCACCGAAGTCTAGAGTACGAGCACGTACGTAAAGCACTGCAGATGGGTCTACGAAGTACATAACTTGTGCAGATAGTACATCGTCTGCTGTATCGTTAATTGTCTTACCGTCACGTTCTAGGTCGAAGTTCGCTGCGTAACCTAGCTTGTACTGCCAGTCACCTGTTGTGTACATCAGACCTGCAGACATTGCATCTTGCTTCTCGTTCACGCCGTTGCTTGCGTCCGCTTCCATGTATTTGTATTGAGCGAAGAACGAAATACCGTTATCAAACCAACCTTGAACACCAACTAGGTACGTGTTGTTTTCCCAAGTTTGACCTTCAGATTCAATGTTACGGTTACCTTCGTAAGCAGCATCCAATTGTAGTGGACCTAACTTGTAGTGAGCCGCGATACCGCCCCAGTAATCGTCACCAGCACCCAGACCCGCTTTATCACCAGCACCCGCAGCGATGTCTAGAGAGAACTTGTCTGCGTACATTGGAGAGTCCCAACGAATGGTGTTTGATTGACGGTCTTGGTACTTAGCACCACCGATTGCACCACCCCAGTCGTAAACATCGCCTAGACCTGGGTTAGATGCTGGCCAGTCAACCAACTCGTACATAGGTGTCAAAACACGACCTAGACGAACTTGACCCCAAGAAGCACTTTCAAAACCGACGAATGTGTCACGCTCACCAAGACCAGCACCCTCGCCACCAAAGCTAGGGTCTACGTAACCACCTTCGATTTGCCAAATAAAGGTAGGACCGAAGTTAGCAAATTGTTTTTTACCACGGAAACCGATACGAGATTCGTTGTTTAGCTGCATGCCACCTAGGTCGTCATCCGTTGCTTTGCTGCCAGAATCGTAATCGCGGTACGCGGCCTGCATCGCGATGATCCCGTAAACTTCATAAGAGAAAGAATCTTTTGTTAGGTACTCTTTCGCAGCATCGCTGTTTGCGCCATCAGCAAGAGCTGCACCACTGAACATCATGCCTGTGATTGCCGTAGCAAGTAGGCTTTTCTTTAGGTAAGACATTTTTAACCCCTATATTTTTAGTTTTTTCCATTTTCAAATTCGCTAACTAGGACATTGCAGGAACTTGAAACAATGTTTGGACGGGGCAAATATGACAAACTTTTTTCGCAGTAAAAAACTTTCCCAGCAGCAATCTGAGCAAGTTCAAAATGAGAAGATCAAAAACAATATCAATCCTTATTTTTCAATTATTTATATAGATAAATAAAAAAATAAAAACGTCAAAAGTGAGTTTTTACGCTGTTCTGACATAAGAAAAGCTTCAAATTCGTGAGCGACTTCATTCATGTTTTAGGAGTTTTAACGGAACTTTATATTCAGAGAGAAAAAACCTTGAGATCACTCGCAACACAACAGAGGAAGAAACTGAGCTTTACTGACAGTTTTGACGAAATTGTTTCGCCAATGAAATGCTTGACCTTCCCCTTGATGTAAGGTTTAAGCTCTCTACATCGCTATTATTGAGGACAAGTTTATGAACCAGTTCGTTGTACCGTTATCGGGGCTCAACTGCATGGGTTGTGCAAGGAAAGTAGAGAAAGCGTTACACGCTAATCACGATGTTGAAATCATCAATTTGTCTCCGACCTCTGTAGAATTAAAGACGGATGCGTCTTTATCTGACGTGGTCGCCTCAATTGAATCCCTTGGTTACCAAGCTGGTACCCATTATGAGCTCCAACTATCGGGGCTAAGCTGCGGTGGCTGCGTTAAAAAACTCTCTTCTTTATTAGAGTCCAATCAAGATATTGTCTCTTTCGAAGCTTCGACAACGCACTTACGCATTCATACTCTTCTGACACAAGAGCAAGTCATCGATTTGGTGGCAAGCTTAGGCTATAGCGCAAGTGCCGAAGTGATCACAGAAGCAAATACAGAAACAAATGTATCAGCTCCACAAAAGGCAGACACGCCAACTCAAGTTGAGCAGCAACATCACGGTGAGCCTGAAGTTAAAATTGAAGAGCTACCACCAGCAGGCGCGACACAATTACAAATGCTGATTCAAGGGATGACGTGTGCCAGCTGTGTTGCCTCTGTTGAAAAAGCGCTGACTCAAGTCCAAGGCGTTGAAAAAGCGCAAGTCAACCTGGCTGAGCAAAGTGCGTTGGTTTTTGTCGATAACGATTCTGACGACTTGCACGCCGAGATTTTAGAATCGGTTAAACAAGCCGGGTATCAAGGTGAAATTCTACAAGACGCCGCAACCCAGCAAGAAAAACAAGCGCAGCAACAACGTCAGCAGCAAAAACGCTTCAAACTGGATGCTATTGCTGGCCTTGTCGTCGGTGCCCCTTTAATGATTTGGGGCGTTGCTGGCGGCAATATGATGATTCGCAACACCAACGACCAATTGGCTTGGGGCGCGATCGGTATCGTATGTTTGCTCCTTCTTGCCACGGCGGGTAAACACTTCTTCAGTAACGCTTGGTTAGCGGCCACTCACAAACGCGCCACAATGGATACCTTGGTTGCACTCGGTACGGGTGCGGCATGGTTTTACTCGATGTTGGTGGTGATTTTTCCTGACTGGTTCCCAATGGCTTCTCGTCATGTCTATTTTGAAGCCAGCGCGATGATCATTGGTTTGATTTCACTTGGTCACTATATAGAAGCTAAAGCTAAGGCGAACACAACGCGTTCCTTACAAGCGTTGATTAACTTACAACCTCAGCAAGCTACGGTCATCACGGAACAAGGCGACCAACAAATAACGGTTGAGCAAATCACGTTAGGCATGAAACTGCGTATCAAACCAGGCGAGAAAGTGCCTGTTGATGGCGTTGTGATTCAAGGTGAATCGTACATTGATGAATCTATGCTCACTGGTGAACCTGTTCCTGTATTAAAAGCGCAAGAGGCTCAAGTCTCCGCAGGTACTTTGAACACAGATGGAGCCTTAATCATTGAGGCAACGGGCATTGGCGCAAATACCATGCTGGCTCGTATCATCCGCATGGTGCGCACAGCGCAAAGCAGTAAGCCTGCCATCGCGAAATTGGCAGACCAGATTTCATCGGTGTTTGTCCCTGTCGTTGTTGGTATAGCAATACTGGCCGCGATCGTTTGGTTTGCCGTTGGCCCAGAGCCAAAAGCGAGTTATATGCTTGTGGTCACCACAACGGTACTGATCATCGCCTGCCCTTGTGCTCTAGGCTTAGCAACCCCACTTTCTGTCACGGTGGGAGTGGGTAAAGCCGCAGAACTCGGCATTTTGATCAAAGACGCCGATGCTCTGCAATTGGCAAGCAAAGTCGACACGGTTGTATTCGACAAAACGGGCACACTGACCCAAGGAAAACCGAGCGTTCAGCAAGTGTTTACTCACGCCACCAGCCAAGAAGAACTATTGGCTTTAGCGTATGCGGCAGAGCGTCAGTCTGAGCACCCACTGGCAAAAGCGGTGTGTGATTATGCCAAACAACACAACGCAAAAGACGTCTCATTAGACAAGTTTGAGAACGTTCGCGGACGCGGCATTTTGGCGACGTATCAAGACAAACCGCTGCTTATTGGTTCGCTGCAGTTCATGCAAGCAGAAAACGTTGAGACCAGCGCACTAAAACCAGACATCGATGAATGCGCAAAAAATGCGTGGACTCCGGTAGCTGTGGCATTGAACGGCGAACTGATCGGTCTGATTGCCATTGCCGACCCAATCAAATCAGATGCGAAACAAGCGCTCTCTGCATTAAAATCGCAAGGCATCAAAACGGTAATGCTGACGGGTGATAACCAACACGTTGCCAATGCTATCGGCCAAGAACTTGGCATTGATGAAGTGATCGCCCAAGTAATGCCAGATGAAAAAGCTCAGCACATTGAGCAACTTCAATCTCAAGGACATGTCGTGGCAATGGTGGGGGATGGCATTAACGACGCCCCTGCTCTCGCGTTAGCCAACCTTGGTATTGCCATGGGTAGCGGCAGTGATGTCGCCATTGAAAGTTCGCAAATGACCATCCTGAACACGTCACCAATGGCGGTAGTACATGCGATTGAACTGTCTCGCGCTACACTTAAAAATATGAAGCAAAACCTATTTGGTGCCTTTGTTTACAACTCGTTGGGTATTCCAGTTGCCGCTGGCGTGCTTTACCCAGCGTTTGGATTTTTGCTCAGTCCTGTTGTCGCAGGAGCGGCAATGGCACTATCTTCAATTACTGTCGTTAGTAATGCAAATCGACTACGACTGTTTTCAGTAAAATAACCACTTCTTTTTGAGGGTATTATGAAGTTGAAACTATTGACCTTTGCAATGCTTGCGACCGTGTCCGCCAACGTATTGGCAGCCGATGTCATTAACCACAAATCGCCATACTGTGGCTGTTGTGGAGAATGGACAAAACACATGGAAGAGAACGGCTTTACGGTCGAAGAAAAATTGCACGATGACATGAACGCCATCAAACGCGATCTAGGCATCAAGAACGAACAGCTTTATTCTTGCCACACGGCAGAGATCAACGGCTATGTGTTCGAAGGTCACATTCCAGCCGAAGACATTAAAGCGTTCTTAGAAAATCCACCACGTAACGCGAAAGGTTTAACTGTACCAGGTATGCCAATGGGCTCTCCGGGTATGGAATATGGCGACAAAAAAGACAGCTACACGGTCTACGCCTTTAACGAAAAAGGCCAAGTTTTCGAATACCGCCGCCACGAAGGTAACGACAAGTAATAAGAAAGCCCAGCAAACCAATTGCTGGGCTTTTTCTTAATGGACAGTTAAGACAAATATAAAATTAGAAGCCGTAAGAAGCACCAAATACAAAAGCGTTATTCACTAGGCTGTCGCCACTCGCGTTTTCTGCGCCATGAGCTTGAGAGCGTAATTCAAAGTAAGGCTGAACACCTTTACGCGTCCATGTCGCACGGAACTCGTGATCCATAGTTTCTGCTTCAATCATGTAAACGTTGTTGTAGCTCAGCGTCACATCTTCATTCATCACGTAACCGATGCGGTTATCCATGCGGTAATCTGTATCCGCATCTGCGTCTGTAGCGTCGATGTGAGCACGAGTACGGTTACTTAATGAGATGCCGTTATCGAAGTTGTAGCCGATCTTAACCAGTGGACGATATTGCACGTTCTCACCGGCAGAAAACAGGTGTTGGTAACCCGCCGCAACCCATAGATGATCGGTAATGTTGAATGACTGCTCACCACCCACGGTAATTGCAGGAGTCGTATTGCCTGCACCGCCATTTTCAGTTTCCAACTTACCCAGTTGAATACCATCAAACTCAGTGTAAACCGTAAAGCCACCAAATTGGTTATCAAAAGTATGACCAGCTTCAAGGGTAGACGTCACGTCAGAGCCATGAATTCGACCATCATCGTGGAATTGAACGTTACCCGTTACGTAAGAAGAACCAGCAAAAGCGCTAGAAGCGAAAGCGAGTGAAAGAGCACTCAGTGCAAAGATGTTTTTCATAATTACTGCCTTTAATTATTCACGTTATGCGATGGTTCCATGGGCTTCTTTTCCCGATCATCGCAAGCCTTGGAATGTGCCTCCGTGGCGGTGGCCATACTGAAATAATTAATTCGCAATGGAAAATAAATCCGTTTAAAAAGTGATCTCGTTCAAACCCGACTCTATAACCATAATAAAAACACTGCTAATTACAGACACTTGCGTTGATTTATAAAAATTCGTCAAAAAAATAAAATGTGATCATAAACAACTAACGATTTAATAAATGGCGAAATAACCCGACTCACTTCACATTTAATTTCTATCTTTAACACCAAAACTTATTTATCAATGCAAAATATTAAGACTTCGATCACACTTAATTTCCCTTAAAAATAAAGAAAGCCTCAACATACGTTGAGGCTTTGCCAAAAATTAACTTACAAGAATCGTATTATTTTACGCTAGTCACACGACTTGTTTTCTCACCTGTTGCCGATACAGATCGGATGAACACTTCACCTTTCACATTTGGACGAGCATTGTCTGCGTAATTCAGCCAGTTTTTGCCGTCTAGAGAGTATTGAAGCTTCACGCCAGGAAACTGAACGTTCATTGCTAGCTTGCCATCTTCTACTTTCGCACCTGGTACTGGTAGACGGTAGTCGATACCAGATTTCTCTAACTTAGCTAACTCACGTTGACCAAGTACGTTTGCAAAGCGGTTGTAGTCTTGGTTTAGCGCGGCTTTGTTTACTAGGTTCGAGTTTTGCGAGTATTCAACACCCACTTTGTAATCGTTTTCCCACTCAGCACGGTGCCATGCACGCTCTGCTGCAGCAAGTACGCGTGGGAATACCATGTACTCGAACTGTTCATCGTTACGTACGGTTTCAGACCAAAGCTGTGCAGATAGACCGTAGAAAGGTTTCGCTGCGATTTCACCTTTACCAGTAAAGCCATTGCCATCGCGGTCAACTGAGGTTTCCGCGTTCTGAGGCATGTTCTCTGGCGCAAAACCGAACATCTTACGAGTATCTGTTGCTCGTGTTGCCCAGTAGTAGCCACGCTCTTTCGGGTCTACTTCGTATGGCATATCCATGTACACGTAATCAGGGTTAGAAACGATCACGTCGTAACCTTTCTTAGACCACTCGTACACTGATGAAGTACCGCCCCAGTACAGAACGTCCCAGAAGTTAACGCGTGTGTTTTCGGTTGCAAATGCCTTCTCACCTTCGCTGTACTTAAGGCCATCTTGCCAAGCTTGGAAGTTTGGAATGCCTTTCTCAGCCACAATCTTCGACACTTCTTCTGCGAAGTGGCTTGGTAGATGAGCAAAGTCGCTTACCGTACCGTCTGCAATTAGCGTCTGACATTGTGGAGACTGTGCGAATGGCTTGTCTTGTTTAGACAGGTCAATCGTACCTTTCCAGCTTACTTTGTCTTCAGCGTTCACATCTTGGAAACCAGCGCCTAGCTTAATGTTCTTCGCTTCGTCACCACCAAAGTGCCATGTTGCTAGCGGTGCGCCCGCTTCTTGGTGCATTGCTGCGACTTCTGAAATCACTTTATCTACGAAGCGAGTGGAAGATTCCATACATGGGTTGATAAAGCTCTGCTTGTTGTAGAACTGAACCGTTGTTACGTTCGATGTATCTTGAGGATCCATCAGACGGTACTCGTTCGCTTCCGCTTCTTTACCTTCTTCGATTAGGCGGTTGTAACGTGCTTCCATTGAGATAACTGCTGCTCGAGCGTGTGCTGGCATATCAATTTCAGGAATTACTTCAATGTTACGTGCTTTCGCATACTTCAAGATTTCCACGTAATCTGCTTTGCTGAAGTAACCCGAACCGAAGTTGTCAGAAGTTGAGCCAGAACCTAGTTGTGGCAACAAGCAACTTTTTTCTTCAAGGTCAAAACAGCGGTTAGAACCTACTTCAGTCAGCTCTGGCAGACCCGGAATTTCAAGACGCCAACCCTCATCATCCGTTAGGTGAAGGTGCAGTTTGTTCATCTTGTACGCCGCCATTTGGTCTAGCGTTGCAAGGATGGCATCTTTAGAGTGGAAGTTACGAGCCACATCCACCATCACGCCACGGTAGTCAAAACGAGGAGCGTCTTGGATGGACAGTTGTGGTAGAGAATCAGCATTTTGGCTATCTACCAGGCCAAAGATAGATTGTACCGCGTAGAAAGCACCCACTTTATCAAATGCTTTAATCGCGATACCGTCGCCGTTGATGCTCATTTCGTAAGCACCCGATTTTGCTAATTCACCGGTGAAGTCTGCAGGAACAACAGTGATGCTTACAGGAAGATCACCACGAACATCCACACCTACCACTTCTGCACGATCTTGAATCGCTGCGAACTGAGCCGCATCAAATACGTCTTTAGGCAGCGCAATACCTTCTGTAATATCGACTTTGCCTTTGCCCGCCTCAACGTGCATTGGCGTTGGTAACAACGTCGTGGAGACGTCTTGTTTCACTAAGTCGTCGTTCTTCTCGAAACGCGATACCGCACTGGCAAAGATGTTGTTGTCATCTGGTGTACGTTTTAGGTTATTACCCTCAAGACCAGTGACAAAAGAAGCCACATCTTCAGTATTGAGAGAAGCGATCATTTTAGGTTCAGCGTTTGGCGCTGCAACAAATGCACCCGGCATAAAGTCTGTTTCAAAAAGCTGCCAGTATTCACCGATCAGAGGAAGAACCACCTCTTCACCCGCTGCAAAACCATCAAACTTATCAGTTGGTTCAAGTTTGTGTAGATCACCCGTTACGCGAGAGATTTTAAACTGTTCATTGTCGACATCTAGGATCAAACGAATGCTGTGAAAGTAGATCGTCCAATCTTTTGAGTTAACTGCTTCGCCTTGGTTTACTAGCGTCATGTTGACCTTGTTACAAGATGCCCACTCAGCGCCCAAATCCTGACATGCAAGACCTTCATTAGCACCATGGTTAGTGAGCACTTGATACTGGATATCAAGGTTATCAGCCAGTGAATTTACAACTTGTTGCTCAGAGCTTTGCAGAGCAGAACAACCTGCTAGTGTTGCAATAACAGAAGCAGCAATCAAACTAGGTTTCAACATCTTACTTTCCCCAAAAAGTCAGTGGTTCAAAACGACAATTACGCAATTTAAAAGCACCCAAATCTGTGGTGCTCAACAATGTCATTCAACATACAAGCAGTTATTTCTAAGCGTAAAATAAATAAAAGTAAGAAGTGATCCAGCTCAAACTCCACTCACCAAGAAAAAATATAAACACATTTATTTCATACACTTACAACCAACGTCAAAATCGAACAACTTATTTTGACGAGTTTGTTGCGATCTAAATCACCGATTCCGATTGATTTGGTATGACTTTGTAGGATTCGGATCACATCTGATTATTTTGTGAACCATTAATAACAAACTCACCAATTTAGCTTTCGTGAAGTCAATCTCATTTTTAGCGTGTCAAAACTCGTCAATATTGTTTGAAATGACGTTTTTGTCGATTGGTTGGTCTATCCAATCGTTGCAAAAAATAGTTTTAAAGTGAGCTCTGGTGTCTAAGCTTTATTTGGGTATAAAGTAATATCCCCTGTGAGTTGTAGATGCTGAAATCAGAGTCTCACCATAAGATTCAGCCGAGGATAAAAACTATGTTTCGCCTAATGACACTGATGTCATCTCTTATTGTTATCTTTACCTCCTTTTCGTCCTACGCTGAGCCTCAACACTGGCGAGCTAAAAAAGGCGACACGGAATACATGATTATCGGCTCCGTACATGTCGGTGATAAAAGCATGTATCCACTTCCGAAAAACATCACTAAGTTTTTGGAACAAAGCTCAGGCTTAATTATTGAGGCCGATGTAAGAAGCTCTGAAGGTGTGGTGTACCCAGTGAGTTCGATTCTCTCTAAAGACGTACTCGACAAAACTCAACGCCAACTGTTAGTGAACATCGCCAAAGATCTAGGCATGGCGGAAGCGCAACTTCTCAATGCGCCACCTTGGACCGCAGCTCTGACCATCCAACTCGCGCTAGTCAATAAGCTTGGCTACGTATCAGACAAAGGTGTAGACATGCATCTAATTGGTTTAGCAGAGAAAAAGCGCCTACCAGTCCTCTCGTTAGAATCGGTGCAGTTTCAAATCGATCTTATTGCTGGTCAGCCAAATGGTGGGCAAGAAATGCTGCTGTCCTCGATAGACGAATACGAAGGTGGTGACAAGCTTGTACAGTGTTTGATAGAAAGCTGGAAAAGTGGTGATGGAAGTATGCTGGAAGAGGCATCTTTAACAGACAAAGCGACGGCAGATTTTAACGAAGCGTTCTTATATTCTCGCAACCGTGATTGGGCGAAAAAACTCGATACTGGCAGTGTGCTGCCTAAAAAGTCAGGTCGCTACACCGTTGTGGTTGGAAGTCTGCATCTGGTGGGGAAAGACAACCTTATCGATTTGCTCGCACAACGGGGATTTGAAATTACCTCGCTTGGTAAAACACGCAAAGCAAAGTGCAATATTTAAAACCCAGCCAAACCATCATTACACATGCGAAAAAGGCTCTACATTTCTGTAGAGCCTTTTTCTTAATATGGTCGATGAAGAGCCATGTTCTAACTTCAGGCAAACCCTATTTAGCTCTATACCATTGACCTCTAAAATTGCTAGCGCTAGAACGACGAAAGCCTGCTCATTGAGCAGGCTTTCTAAAAATGGTCGGTGAAGAGAGATTCGACGCGGCTGGGCTCCCAGACCCCGACCCGATGTTCGAATGCAAAAAGCCGCAGCATTTCTGCTGCGGCTTCTTTGAAAGTGGTCGGTGAAGAGGGATTCGAACCCCCGACCCTCTGGTCCCAAACCAGATGCGCTACCAAGCTGCGCTATTCACCGAGATGTTTAACTGGGGTCTTGTCCCCGTCAACGATGCGTATATTACGGATTCTGATCGGAGACGCAAGTGCTTTTTGCAAAAAAACGTAATGTCTTAATTCGTTTGATGAATAACTGAACACTAGCACGTAAAATGTGATTGATAACCCACAATAAAACACAGTTTATTAACCTTAGCAACATAATTGATCCAGATCAGTGTGCAAAAAAACACCGCCATTTAGTTTTATGCCTGTCGGGAATATCTTGGAGGAAACATATGGACTTTTGGCTTGATCTCCTATTTGGTAATGCAGTGGGTCTATCGTCAATGATAGTAATCTTTGGGGCATTTGGTCTGATGCTGTTTTACGGCGGTTTCTTCATCTATAAGATCATGAACGACAAATCTCCTCACTAGATCTCGCTTAGCTCTAGAAACGCTTTGCACCGGAGCCGGTTACTTGCCTGCTCCGGTTTTTTATTTGATCTTCTGCCACATCTCGTTGATATAATCCTATCTACCTATCCTGTTCTTATGAGATTGCCACTATGTCTCACGATGACGATTTTGAACTGTTTCAACAGATGATGGGCGATGTTAAGCCAATCAACCAAGACACTGCTGAACACAAAAAAGTCCACCAAGTGACTGATGCACATATTGCCAAACGCGAAGCAGCGATTTGGCTCACCGAAGATGACCCAGAATACCTTTCTCTCGATCATGCAGAAATGCTCAAACCCGATGACTTCGTCGAGTTCAAACGAGATGGTGTTCAAGATGGTGTATTTCGCAAACTTCGCCTTGGCAAGTACCCTATCCAAGCCCGTTTAGACTTGCATCGTAAAACGCTGAAAGAAGCACGTGATGAAGTAGTGAAGTTCTTAAAGCAATGTATCTCAATGGATATTCGTACTGTTGTGATTGTGCACGGCCGTGGCGAACGTTCGAATCCACCAGCATTAATGAAAAGCTTCGTCAGCAGTTGGTTACAACAAATAAAAGAAGTGCAATGCGTGCACAGTGCACAACGCTTTCACGGTGGCAGTGGTGCTGTTTATGTATTGCTAAGAAAAAGCGCAGACAAGAAACTAGAAAACCGCGAACGTCATCAAAAACGGTTAGGTTAAGTTTCTCCTCGGTGCTAGAATGCCCGACCTTATTTCCCCTTCCCACTCGCGGGAAGGGTCATCAAATTCACCGCCGTTGTGAAACGTTAGGAGACCGATATGTCACAAGACAACGCGAAACGCTTAAATAAATTCATCAGCGAAACGGGCTTTTGCTCACGTCGCGCTGCCGATAAACTGATCGAAGAAGGTCGAGTGACCATTAACGGCAAACAGCCAGAAATGGGCACTAAAGTACTACCTGGTGACGACGTTTGTGTTGATGGCAAGCCTGTCGCTTCAAAAGAAAAGCCGATTTATATCGCCCTCAACAAGCCAACAGGCATCACTTGTACGACTGAGCGTGATATCCCCGGCAATATCGTCGATTTCATCGGTCACAAAAAGCGTATTTTCCCAATTGGTCGACTCGACAAACCTTCGGATGGTTTGATCTTCTTGACTAACGATGGCGACATCGTGAACAAGATTCTGCGCGCTGGTAACAACCACGAAAAAGAATACGTGGTGCGTGTCGACAAGCCGATTACGGACGAATTCCTAAAACAGATGTCGAGCGGTGTTCGAATCCTCGATACCGTAACACTCCCTTGTAAAGTCACGAAAGAAACCAAGTTCTCTTTCCGTATTGTTTTGACGCAAGGCCTAAACCGTCAGATCCGCCGTATGTGTGAAGCACTCGGCTACGAAGTATTTAAACTTCGCCGCGTACGCATCATGAACATCTCTCTAGATGGTATTCCAAATGGTAAATGGCGTTACCTAACCGATGACGAAGTCGCAGAAATTTTAGCAATGTGCGATGGCTCAGTTGGTACCGAGGAAGCGTCAAAGACAGATTCTCGAGGTCGTAATATTCGTAAAGCGACTGATGCGAAACTGTTTGATAGCCGTGAAGAGAACCAAGGTTCGACTGCTCGTCGCAATCAAAAAACGCGCACCTTCCGTGGTAATAACGCTGACGAGTTCCGTCATGCACCTAACTCTAAAAAAGGCCAGCAAAAGCGCCGTCAACGTGATGATGAAAACTCACGCCCTGCGAAAGAGCATTACAAAGCGAAACCTCAAGGTGAACGTGCGAAGCCACAAGGTGAGCATGGCAGACCGCAAAACAAGCCTCAAACACCGAGCAAACCGAAGCAGCATTACGTCAATCCGAATACGACAAGTAAACCGGCAAAACGCACTAGTGGCACATTAAGCCTCAAAAAATAACAATAAAGGACGCTTTCGCGTCCTTTTTCTTTGTTGGTCATTCAACCCAAACTGGCTTACAAGCATAATGGGGCAAACTGCCCTCTGGTCAAAGCCACAAGATCTTGCGGAGCAAGCTCAATTTCTAAGCCTCGTTTACCCGCGCTCACACAAATCGTCTCTTGTTCTTTTGCACTTTCATGTAGAAAGGTTGGCAACGCTTTCTTTTGTCCAAGTGGACTAATGCCGCCAACTACATAACCCGTTGTCTTTTGGGCGATGTCTGGATCTGCCATGTCGGCTTTTTTACCCTTTGCTGCTTTGGCTGCCAATTTTAGATTCAGTTTTTGATCCACAGGAATGATGGCTACTGCCAAGTTTTTGGGCTCGCCATTAAGGCAAAACAACAGGGTTTTGAATACTTTTTTAGGATCTTGCCCCAACACTTCAGCCGCTTCTAACCCATAGCTGTCTGCTCTCGGGTCATGTTCATACTGGTGAATGGTGTGAGGAACTTTTTTCTTTTTCGCAAGATTAATGGCCGGAGTCATCAAGATTCTCCTTATAAAAATAAAAAACGCAGCCCCCATCAATGGGAGCTGCGCTTTTAGTTAATGATATCAGCGAGTTTGAGTCAAACGCTTTTTCGCAATCAAACTCTATTGATTGACTACATTGTTTGTTTGGTACATCACCTCACCAGAAGGTGCGTATTCGTTAACGTCAATTGGGCTATGGCTTTCTAGATAGTCTTTCAAGACTTCTGCATCGGTAAAACCTGTGTTGACGTAGCCAGGGTGCGTATCAATTTTAGGGTAACCATCGCCACCAGAAGCGTTGTAACTTGGTACTGTGAAGCGATAGCGACCATCTAAACGCAGTTGCTTGTTACCGATAAATACATTGGTGACTTTGTCATTTTCAATACGCATAGAGATACCCGCAAACTGCGCGTAAGCACCTGAATCAACTGGCTTGGTTGCAACAATATTTAGGTAATCCAAGACTTCTTGACCAGACATATCTACGTAAGAAACCATGTTGCCAAATGGCTGCACGGTCAGCACATCTTTGTATGTGATTTCACCAGCTTCAATAGAATCACGCACACCACCTGAGTTCATCACTGCGAAATCAGCTTTTGCACGTTCCATATGAGCCGTTGCAATTAAACGACCTAGATTCGTCTGTTGGAATCGCACGACATCACGGTCACCCTCTAGCTTACCGTTTGATTCCGCAATTTTCACATTCAGCTGGCTTTGGCCTTTTTCTTGGAAAGGACGAAGGAAGTCCAACATCGCTTTGTCTTGAGTAATTTCATCTTGAACAAACACACGTTGTGATTGACCATCCACATTGATTTTTTTCTTCAAGTTTACAGGAATAAGATCGTAGCTCACCATTGATAGTTCGCCGTTACGGAATTCGTAATCGGCACGGCCAACATATTTACCCCACTCATGCGCCTGAATAATGTAAGTACCGTTTTGTTGGTCTGGCTGACACTCATCACCCGGTTTAAAGTTCTTTTTGATAACGTTAGGACCTTCCATACAAACGGGCTCTTGTGAGTGACCACCCACAATCATGTCCAAATCGCCTTCATTAAGGTAACGCGCCAAAGCTACATCACCCGGCGCATTGATGCCACGGTTGCCATTTTCGTAGTGACCCATGTGCGTAACAGCGAAAATCAGATCCGGATTTTCTGTTTTTTTCAGTTCTGCAATCAGCTCTTTCGCTTCCGCTTTCGGGTCGCGGAAGTCCACTTGACCGATAAACTCAGGGTTCCCCAACTTCGCGGTATCTTCTGTTGTCAGACCAATAACCGCAATTTTAATGCCTTGCTTATTGAACATCGCGTAAGGTTGGAATAAACGCTTGCCCGTTTTTTTGTCGTAGATGTTGGCTGACAGCATTGGGAAGTTAGCCCAATCTTGCTGTTTGAATAGCACATCTAGCGGATTATCAAATTCGTGATTGCCTAACGCCATCGCGTCGTAGCCAATCTTACTCATGCCTTTGAAATCTGGTTCAGCGTCTTGTAAATCAGATTCAGGAACGCCGGTATTAATATCACCACCAGACAGCAACAGCACGCTGCCTCCTTCTGCTTGAATTTCATCACGCAGATCATCGATCAACGTCTTGCGCGCGGCCATGCCGTACTCACCGTGTTTATTCTGCCAAAAACGACCGTGGTGATCGTTGGTGTGTAAGACAGTCAATTTATAAGTGGTATCTGCATTCCATTCATGAGCAGGTTGTGAAGCACATCCAGCCAGCGAGGCCAAAATAGCGGCACTCAAAGCGGTTTTGATAATCAGACGCTGATTCATTTTTTTTCCTTTTTCTTATCGGGATTACTGATGCACATTTTCAAACATTAGAGCTATTTGAAAACCACGCGCACCCTAACACATTGATTTCATAATTATGATGCATTGTTTAGCAATAACAAATTCATCAGTAACAAGTTTGAGAATTTACGGTTTATCAGATAAAAAAATAGCCAACTCTAGGTTGGCTATTTTATTTTTCATCATGAACAGTAACGATTCATTACTTGATATCGATGTTTTCAAAGCTCTTAATCAAGTCATCTAGTGACTTCATTTGCGCCAAGAATGGCTCTAGTTTGTCTAGAGGCAGTGCAGATGGGCCATCACAACGTGCTTGATCTGGGTTCGGGTGCGCTTCGATAAATAGACCCGCAATGCCTGTCGCTAGACCCGCTTTTGCAAGCTCAACTGTCTGCTCACGACGGCCGCCAGATGCTGCGCCTGATGGGTCACGCATTTGTAGTGAGTGCGTTACGTCAAAGATGATTGGGCTACCTTTCGACGCGTTCTTCATTACACCAAAGCCAAGCATGTCTACAACTAGGTTATCGTAACCGTGGCAAGAGCCGCGCTCACATAGGATGATTTTGTCGTTACCGCATTCTGCGAATTTCTCAACGATGTTACCCACTTGACCAGGGCTCATAAATTGAGGTTTCTTCACGTTGATCACTGCGCCTGTTTTCGCCATTGCTTCAACTAGGTCAGTTTGACGAGCTAGAAATGCAGGAAGCTGAATAACGTCTACCACGTCTGCGACAGGTTGAGCTTGTGCTTCTGTGTGAACGTCAGTGATGATCTTAACGCCAAAAGTGTCTTTTAGCTCTTGGAAGATTTTCATACCTTCTTCAAGGCCTGGGCCACGGTATGAATGAACAGAACTGCGGTTTGCTTTGTCGAACGACGCCTTGAATACGTAAGGAATGCCCAGTTTGTCTGTTACTTTTACGTAATGCTCACAGATCTGCATAGCAAGCTCACGAGACTCAAGAACGTTCATACCTGCAAATAGGGTGAATGGCTTGTCGTTAGCAACCTGAATGTCGCCGATATTAACGATTTTCTGTTCCATTATGATTCTCTTTTTTCTGTCCACGGTATGCCACGCTTGGGCACTCCGATAAAATTAGTGAAGCGTGACGTGTTTTTCACTCATCGCATTAACTTGTGATTTTAGTAGCTCAGACGCAGGATCGTCGGGACATTGGTCAATAAAGTACTGAAAGTCAGATACCGCGACCTGATGACACTCAAGCTGTTGGAAGATAAAACCGCGATCACGAATCTCGTATGGGTCATCTGGCACAAAGGTCAATGCCAGATTAGTACAGCGCAGCGCCAGTGTGTAACGCTCTTCTCTCAGCATCGCGCTTTTAATCAACGCCAACCAGCGACCAATCACTGTCGGATTATCCGCTTCGTCAAAATGTTCTGGTTTAAGTTGCGCTAACGGTCCTTCTTGACCGATTAACCAAGCTTGAAGGATTTTCTCACCAACATACTCCCCGTTGAACGGGTTAATGTAGTCTGGTGTTTTGTGCATCCAATCCACTTTAATTAGGAACTGAGTTGGGAATGTCACACCTTTCATAGGGAAGCCAAGACGATTGCCTAAGTACAATAAAATTGCACCTAAGCTGACCGGTATACCTTTTTTACGCTCTAGCACTTTATCGATAAAGCTGTTGTCAGAGATAAAGTACTCTTGGTCGTCACCTTTGAAGCCCCACTCATGGAAAAACAGACGTAGGAAAGAGTCGAAACGCTGCTCTTCATCTGTTTCATGGATAAGCGTTGCTTCTGCTTCTTGGTACAGACGCTCTAGCTCTTGCTTAGCCCAATGGACGTTGGTTTCTGGATTAACGGATTTATTGAGCTCTAACGCTCCTTCCACCAGCGCCATGTTGTCAAAATCTTCGTCAAAAAACTCAAGCATGACGATTACCCAAATAAAGTTGGACTCTTAGACACGGCGATGTTAGCCGCCATGACCAACCAACCGAGTGCGCCAAAGAAACCGAAAATTTGCAGCAATTTATTTTTAGCTAATTTCAGAGCGAAGAAGCCCAGAGCAATGTACGCCAACACACATGTGATCTTGTTGGTTAGCCAAGGTGCTGAGTCTGTAAATGGAATGAAGCCAGTAACAAAGATCAAAGCAACACCTGACAACAACAGCGCGGTATCAACAATGTGTGGAAAAACTTTCAGAAAACGATGGTTGCGCTTTGGAGAGTTCATCATCATTAACGCGAATCGAATCGACAACAATGTGGCACTCAGTGCGATGGTGACAAGGTGAATATGTTTTAGAGCTACGTACATTTTTCTTCTCTTTTAATAAATTACTGCTGACTTGCTCGTTCTTATGAAGGCTGGTAGCAACCGAGGGTAACTCGATCATTCCCACCATAATCTTTTTCGGTGACAACTTGCTGATAACCAAAGCCACTCATGATCTCACGAACCGCCTCGCCTTGGTCGTAACCGTGTTCGAAGGCAAGCCAACCGCCCTCTTCAAGATACTGACGAGCCAAATCGGAGATATGGCGAATATCCGCTAAGCCATTTTCATCAGCGACCAGCGCGGATTTTGGCTCAAAACGAACGTCACCTTGGGATAAATGCGGATCTTTCTCGTCAATATACGGCGGATTGGAAACAATTAAAGCAAACTTTGTTCCCTCTGCAATAGGCTCGAACCAGCTACCTTGGTCAAACGTCACATTTTTGATGTTTAGCTGCGCGGCATTGTACTCAGCAAGCTCTTTGGCCTCTTGTTTGAGGTCAACTCCCATTACCTGACGATTCGGTAGCTCAGACGCTAATGCCAACGCAATTGCTCCTGTCCCCGTGCCTAGATCTAGAATCGATCCGGTCTGCCCATAGGTTTTATCCAAAGCAACTTCCACCAAACGTTCGGTGTCTGGTCTTGGGATCAAGGTAGTAGGAGAAACTTTGAGAGGTAGAGACCAAAACTCACGCTCACCAATAATGTAAGCAACGGGTTCGCCTGCTAAGCGCCTTGCGAGTAAAGCATCAAACTGCGCTTGTTGCTCAGGTTCCAATGCTTTTTCTGGCCACGTTAGCAAATAGGTTCGCGGTTTGCCAAGAACATGGCAAAGAAGGACAGCTGCATCGAGAGAAGGCGACTCTTTGCCGCCTTCTGTCAGTTTTGCCGTCGCACTTTTCAGTGCTTGCTCAATGGATTGAACTTGGCTCATCGATTAAGCGTTCTCAGATAGCGCCGCTAGTTGGTCTGCTTGGTGTTCTTGAACCACTGGGTCAATCAAGCTTTGTAGGTCGCCTTCCATCACTTCGTTCAAACGGTAGATGGTTAGGTTGATTCGGTGGTCAGAAACACGGCCTTGCGGGTAGTTGTAAGTACGGATACGGTCACTGCGGTCACCAGAACCTAGTAGGTTACGGCGCGTGTCAGACACTTCTGCCGCACGACGCTCTTGTTCCGCTTGAACGATACGAGCAGCCAGTACTGCCATCGCTTTCGCTTTGTTCTTATGCTGTGAACGCTCGTCTTGACACTCTACCACTGTACCCGTTGGTAAGTGAGTAATACGGATTGCAGAATCCGTGGTGTTGACGTGCTGACCACCCGCGCCAGATGCACGGAACGTATCGATTTTTAGGTCTGCCGCTTTGATTTCTGGCAGATCCGCCTCTGGGATTTCCGCCATGACCGCTACTGTACACGCAGAAGTATGCACACGACCTTGAGATTCTGTCGCTGGTACACGTTGTACACGGTGACCGCCAGATTCAAACTTCAGTACGCCGTATGCACCATCGCCGCTCACTTTCGCGATCATCTCTTTGTAACCACCGTGCTCCGCTTCGTTTGAAGACATCACTTCAATGCGCCAGCCACGCTTTTCTGCGTATTTGCTGTACATACGGAATAGGTCGCCAGCGAAGATACCTGCTTCATCACCGCCAGCACCAGCGCGGATTTCAAGGAAACAGTTACGATCATCATTTGGATCTTTTGGAAGAAGAAGAATTTGCAACTCATCAGCAAGACGTTCAATCGCTTCTTTCGCGTCTTTGATCTCTTCTTGAGCCATT
Organism: Vibrio sp. VP6; assembly: GCF_028823755.1. Taxonomy (NCBI): domain Bacteria; kingdom Pseudomonadati; phylum Pseudomonadota; class Gammaproteobacteria; order Vibrionales; family Vibrionaceae; genus Vibrio; species Vibrio sp. VP6. The sequence continues at coordinate 6,433 of NZ_JAPEID010000035.1, read as the reverse complement.
TCACGCATTTCTTCGTCGTCTTCTTTTGCCATCTCTTCAGCGGCAGCAAGATCGTCTTGAGCTTGTTGGTAAGCTTGGAAGCACTTAGTTACTTCTTCTAGCTGAGAGTACTCTTTTGATAGAGCACGGAATTTGTCCTGATCTCCAATTACATCAGGATCACCAAGAAGATGTTGAACTTCTTCGTAACGTTCTACTAGCGTTTCTAGCTTAGTCAGAATAGAGGCTTTCATAGTGTCGTTTTCTTAATAAAAAGCGTGAGTTACAGATCATCTAAGCCAAGCGTTTGGCGGATAATCGTTAATTTTGCTGGTTCGCCTTGTTCCGCCGCACTTTGTAGTGCGCGTGTTGGGGCGTGAATCAGTTTGTTGGTGAGTTTATTACTAAGTTCGCGCAGTACTTTCTCCGGGTCTGCGCCAGCTGCCAATGATTGCAGGCTTTTACTCAGTAACTCTTCACGTATTTCGTTCGCCGACTTACGATAATCGCGAATACTATCAACCGCTTGCAGTGAGCGTAGCCACGTCATAAACGACGCACTTTCTTCACTAACAATAGCTTCGGCCTGAATCGCTTCAACTTTACGTTGCTCAATATTGCTATCGATGATCGACTGCAAGTCGTCCACCGAATACAGATAAGCATCGTTCAATTCGCCAACTTGCGCTTCCACATCACGTGGTACAGCAATATCGACTAACAGAATAGGTTGATGACGACGTTGTTTCAGCGCTGTTTCAACCATGCCTTTACCAATAATAGGCAACGGACTCGCTGTTGAGCTAATCACGATGTCCGCTCTTGCGAGGTGGTCTGGGATTTCGTTCAGGCTGATTACTTCTGCACCAAACTGCTCAGCTAACCCTTGAGCACGCTCTTTGGTGCGGTTTGCGACTATCATTTTTGTGCAGCCGTTCGACGCTAAGTGCTTCGCGACCAGTTCGATGGTTTCACCTGCCCCGACAAGTAAGACTGTCGAGTCAGATAACGATTCGAAAATGTGTTTTGCTAATGTACATGCGGCGTAAGCCACCGACACAGCATTGCCACCGATATCAGTTTCCGTACGAACTCGTTTTGCAACAGAAAACGTTTTTTGGAACAGCTTATCAATCGACGAGTCTACAGCTTGATGATCACGTGAATCAGAAAATGCCTGTTTCACTTGACCTAAGATCTGCGGCTCACCAAGTACCAGTGAATCAAGGCCACATGAGACGCGCATCAAGTGTTTAATTGCCGCTTGTTCTTCGTGTACATACAAACTTGGCATCAAGTCTTCACGGCTCACTTGGTGAAATTGAGCGAGCCAATCGATCAGCTTGTTTCGCGCTCCTTGCTTAACGTCGCAGTACAACTCAGTACGGTTACAGGTTGAAACAATCACACTGCCGTTAACCGCTTCGTGCTCTCTGAGTTGCTCAAGTGCAGGGCCGAGCTTATCAGGCCCGAACGCCACTTTCTCTCGCAAGTCAACAGACGCTGTATTGTGATTAATTCCAATAGCAAGCAAGGACATCTAACGTGGTATCTCTGAGATCGGTTATAAAATAGGTTCAGAATTTTACTGTAAGCACGCATTTATTGAAAGGGTAAGCCGGATTTGTTTTCCTAAGTCCGTCTTTTCAATGCTATAGTTGTGAGCGATTCCCGATGAAACTGATTAATAAGCCATCAAACATGACCTTACGTTCCTTTCTCATCTTTCTCTTGTCGAGCCTTATTCTCGCTGGGTGTAGTTCCGTTCCTGAAAGCGTCACCAGCGTCGAATGGCAAGCTCATGAACAACGTCTTGAAACCATCCATGATTTTCAAGCGACCGGGAAATTAGGCTACATCGGCCCCGACCAAAGACAAAGTCTGAACTTTTTTTGGAAGCACTCCACCGCTTTAAGCCAACTTCGATTAACCACTGTATTGGGACAAACCGCATTAAAACTGACGATTACCCCACAAGGGGCAACGGTTGAAACGTATGATGACCAAGTCCTTTCAGCACGCAACGCTAATCAACTGATTTATCGCCTCACAGGCTTGATGATGCCAGTTGACCACATGCCCGACTGGTTACTCGGTTTACCTACAGATGCAGATACATTCCAGCTTTCTCCAGCCAACACACTGCAAACCTTAGACAAACAGATAGGTCTCAACGACTGGAAAATCGCTTACGAACGTTATGGCGACGTAGAATGGCACGAACAGACGCTTCCATTACCGAATAAACTAAAGCTGACGACATCAGACGTAAAAATCAATCTAGTGATCACAAAATGGAACATCACCCAATGATCGAAACTTCAACCCGCTGGCCGTCTCCGGCGAAATTGAATCTCTTTCTATACATCAATGGCCGCACAGAAAACGGCTATCACGAGTTACAAACCTTATTCCAATTCGTCGATCACGGAGATGAGCTCACCATTCAAGCAAACCATTCTGGTGATATTACGATTTTTCCAGAGATAGAAGGTGTGCCTCTTCAAGACAATTTAATTTGGAAAGCTGCAACTGCGCTGCAAAATTACGCTCACAGCCCTTTTGGTGCGCATATCGAACTGCACAAAATTTTACCAATGGGTGGGGGAATTGGCGGAGGTTCTTCAAATGCTGCTACGACACTTGTGGCACTCAACTACTTGTGGCAGCTCAATTTAACTGATGATGAATTAGCCGAAATTGGCCTAAAACTGGGCGCTGACGTGCCTGTTTTTGTGCGCGGTTTTTCCGCTTTTGCTGAAGGTGTGGGTGAGAAGCTTTCTCCAGCCAACCCGGAAGAAAAGTGGTATCTCGTCGTGAGACCAAATGTTTCTATTGCGACAGCGGATATATTCCGTCATCCAGATCTGACACGAAACACACCAAAACGAGATCTAGAAACACTTTTGAACGCGCCAAGCGTAAACGATTGCGAAAAAATTGTACGAATGCTCTACCCAGAGGTTGATAAGCAACTTTCATGGCTGCTACAATACGCGCCGTCAAGATTGACGGGGACAGGATCTTGCGTTTTTGCTGAATTTTCGAGCAAATCGGAAGCAGAAACTATCCTTGCACAACTCTCTGATAAAGTCTCGGCATTTGTCGCTCAAGGGCGCAATATTTCGCCACTAAAAGAGACTTTGGCTGAATACCAATCAGCCTCACACCGACCTATTTAAAACTGGACGCAAACCCGAGGTTTCCACCGTGCCTGATATGAAGCTATTTGCTGGTAACGCAACACCTGAACTAGCCCAACGTATTGCTGATCGTCTTTACATCTCTCTTGGTGATGCATCTGTTTCTCGCTTTTCTGATGGCGAAGTTGCAGTTCAAATCAATGAGAATGTTCGTGGTAGCGATGTTTTCATCATTCAATCCACTTGTGCACCGACTAACGACAACCTAATGGAATTGGTTGTTATGATTGATGCAATGCGCCGTGCTTCAGCAGGCCGTATCACTGCAGTTATCCCTTACTTTGGTTACGCCCGTCAAGATCGTCGTGTACGTTCTGCTCGTGTGCCAATTACTGCAAAAGTTGTTGCTGATTTCCTATCTAACGTTGGTGTTGACCGCGTTCTTACTATCGACCTACACGCAGAGCAAATCCAAGGCTTCTTCGATGTTCCTGTAGATAACATCTTCGGTACTCCTGTACTACTTGAAGACATGCAATCTCGCGGTCTAGATAACCCAGTAGTGGTTTCTCCTGACCTAGGTGGTGTGGTTCGAGCTCGTGCAACGGCGAAAGCGCTAGGCGACATCGATATTGCTATCGTTGATAAGCGTCGTCCACGTGCAAACGTTTCTGAAGTGATGAACCTAATCGGTGATGTTGAAGGTCGCGACTGTGTGATCGTTGATGACATGATCGATACAGGTGGCACTCTATGTAAAGCAGCTGAAGCGCTAAAAGAGCGCGGTGCTAAGCGTGTATTCGCTTACGCAACTCACGCTGTATTCTCTGGTAACGCTGCAGACAACATTAAGAACTCTGTTCTTGACCAAGTTATCGTAACTGACTCTATCTCTCTTTCTAAAGAGATGGCGGCGACAGGCAAAGTAACCACACTAAGCCTATCTCGTATGCTAGCTGAAGCAATCCGTCGCATCAGCAACGAAGAGTCAATCTCTGCAATGTTCAACTAATCTGAACATTTCAGTTAGACTGATTTCAAAAGCACCCCTCTATGGGGTGTTTTTTTATTTGTATCGATAGGCAGAAAATCCCTTGGTCGCCCACTGTGAGAATTCTGTGCTATTATACTGCGCTTTTTGAGATTCCAGAGAGATCCTAACCTTGACTCAACCAATCAAACTTCTTGTTGGTCTTGCTAATCCGGGACCAGAATATGCCAAAACTCGCCATAATGCGGGCGCTTGGGTTGTAGAAGAATTAGCACGCGTCCATAACGTTACCCTGAAGAACGAACCAAAGTTCTTTGGCCTAACCGGACGCATCATGGTCAACGGCCAGGATCTCCGTTTGCTTATCCCTACCACTTTCATGAACCTCTCTGGAAAAGCGATCGCTGCTTTGGCGAAGTTTTACCAAATTAAGCCAGAAGAGATCATGGTTGCTCACGACGAGCTAGACTTACCGCCAGGTGTCGCTAAGTTTAAGAAAGGTGGTGGCCACGGGGGCCACAACGGACTACGTGACACAATAAGCAAACTGGGCAACAACAAAGATTTTTATCGTCTTCGTATCGGCATTGGCCATCCGGGACACAAAGATAAAGTGGCAGGTTTTGTATTAGGTAAAGCTCCAGCGAAAGAGCAAGAGCTACTAGATGCCGCAGCAGATGAAGCTGTTCGTTGTCTAGACATCCTGATTAAGGATGGCCTATCCAAAGCACAAAACCGCCTCCACACGTTCAAAGCTGAATAAGGTTACTATCATGGGTTTTAAATGTGGCATCGTTGGTCTACCTAACGTTGGTAAATCAACTCTGTTTAACGCACTAACTAAAGCGGGTATTGAAGCAGCAAACTTCCCGTTCTGTACCATCGAACCAAACACTGGTGTGGTTCCTGTGCCAGATCTACGTCTAGACGCACTAGCAAAGATCGTTAACCCACAGAAAGTTCTACCTACTACAATGGAATTCGTAGACATCGCTGGTTTGGTTGCGGGCGCATCTCGTGGTGAAGGCCTAGGTAACAAATTCCTAGCGAACATCCGTGAAACAGACGCTATCGGTCACGTTGTACGCTGTTTCGAAAACGAAAATATCGTTCACGTTGCAGGTAAAGTATCTCCAATCGAAGATATTGAAGTAATCAACCTTGAACTAGCTATGGCTGACCTTGATTCTTGTGAGCGCGCGATTCAGCGTAACGCGAAGAAAGCAAAAGGCGGCGACAAAGACGCGAAGTTCGAGCTGACAGTTCTAGAAAAGCTGCTTCCTGTACTAACAGAAGGTGGTTCAGCGCGTACCGTTGAGCTTTCTAAAGAAGAACTAGCAGCTGTAGGTTACCTAAACTTCCTAACGCTAAAACCAACCATGTACATTGCAAACGTAAATGAAGATGGTTTTGAAGACAACCCGTACCTAGACGCAGTACGTGAGTTCGCAGCAAAAGAAAACAACGTGGTTGTTCCTGTATGTGCAGCGATCGAATCAGAAATGGCTGAACTAGAAGACGACGAACGCGAAGAGTTTCTAGCGGATCTAGGCATCGAAGAACCTGGTCTAAACCGCGTAATTCGTGCTGGTTACGAACTGCTAAGTCTACAGACGTACTTCACAGCTGGCGTTAAAGAAGTTCGTGCATGGACAATTCCTGTTGGCGCAACAGCACCAAAGGCAGCAGCGAAGATCCACACTGACTTTGAAAAAGGCTTCATCCGTGCAGAAGTCGTTGGTTACGAAGACTTCATCCAATACAACGGTGAAAACGGAGCAAAAGACGCAGGTAAATGGCGTCTAGAAGGTAAAGACTACATCGTAAAAGATGGCGACGTTGTACACTTCCGCTTCAACGTATAATTAAGTGAATGAAATTCAAACACTTCATTTACATAAAAAGCCAGCAGTAATGCTGGCTTTTTTTATGTCTGCAATAAACGCCACAAAGTTAAGTTCCTTGCTTCAAGCTAATTTATTTCCAGTTTTAGATCATAAACACGCCTCTTTGTTTAAAAAGAAAGCGAACGATGTTTTTTGGGGGATTTATTTAAAAAAACTGTTGACGGATCTCACTCAACTTCGCATAATGCGCGCCGTTCCCAACGACAAGGCAACAAAGCGTTGAGAGCAAAAAATATGGTTTTGGCTACGTAGCTCAGCTGGTTAGAGCACATCACTCATAATGATGGGGTCACAGGTTCGAATCCCGTCGTAGCCACCATTCCTAAACGTTCTTTAATTAAGAGCACTTAGGAATAGATGCGGAAGTGGCGGAATTGGTAGACGCACCAGATTTAGGTTCTGGCGCCGCAAGG
>NZ_JAPEID010000034.1:0-50819 GCF_028823755.1 Vibrio sp. VP6 | reverse complement strand
TTCCATCGCACGTACAGCGGCATCTGAGCCAGATTTTAGTTGCTCAATCATTTTATGGATATCGCCCGTACTGTCTTGAGTGCGGCTTGCAAGCTTGCGGACTTCATCTGCTACTACCGCGAATCCACGTCCTTGATCGCCAGCTCGCGCAGCTTCAATCGCGGCATTTAGCGCAAGCAAATTAGTTTGCTCGGCAATATCTTGAATCACTTCTAAAGATGATGAGATGTTTTGAACGTCGCTCTCTAAACGGGCAATCACAGTGCTCGCCTCTGAAACTTCGCTTGCCAGCTCTTCGACAGAATTCGCAGCGGAATCGACGATGTGTTTCGCTTGTTGAGCGTTTTCATCGGCGTGTCGCGCTGATTCTGCTGCTTGGTTAGCGTTGTTCGAAATCTCATGCGCGGTGGCTGTCATTTCCGTCATCGCTGCGGCAACTTGCTCGGTTTCTTCACGTTGACCGCCAGCGAGTTCGTCGACTTGAGAGGCGCGTTGCGACATGTTGTTGGTTTCTGCGACGACTTCTTCACCGACTTGAGTCACGCTCTTGATGATGCCCTGCAGGCTTTCAACAAAGATATTGAAGTTATGCGCTAACTGTTTGAACTCAGGTACGTTGGATTCGTGCATGCGTGCTGTAAGGTCGGCATCGCCTTGCGCGAAGGATTGGATCGAGGCATCAAACTGTTCGATTGGTCGCATGATGCTACGATTCACAAACACGGCGAAGATAGCAACCACGGCAGCGATAGAAACACAGAACAGCGCAATGGCCACTAGAGTCGTGTTGAGCGCGTCATGGGCTGAAGCTTCCATTTCTGCAATGACGGCATCAATGTCATCGGTGTAAAAGCCGGTACCGATCATTAAATCCCACTCAGGAATGAACATTGAGTAGCTCAATTTCGGTAGCGCTTCTGTTTGTCCTAGTTTCGGGAAGTAATAGGTAGTGAATTCACCCGTTTTGGCGTTTTTCAGCAAATCTTGAATCAGGTAATTACCTTTCTTGTCTTGCAGGTTATAGAAGTTCTCACCGATGCCTTTGTCGTTCTTGCCGACCACAACACGGACGCCTTTGGAGTTATAACCGAAGATGTAGCCCGTCTCACCAAATTCCAGCTCTCGTAAAACGGGAAGAGCTTCTTCTAATGTCGCATTTCTCTTGAGTAGCGGTTCAATCGCCGAGCGAGCCATCTGAACATAGTTTTTCAGCTCGGCTTTTTTCATCGCCATCATGGTGGTGTGGGTCTGATCAATTTGCTGTTGGTTATAAGCGTTAGTTTGCAGGTAGGTGAACCACATCATACCTAGTGCAATGGTGAGTACTGGAATGATGGAAAGAATATACAGTCGCTTTCTTATGGTTAGATTCATAGAGACTTCCTTACTTCTCGGCGCAGCGTTACGAAAAGGCAAAATTCAATCGATTTGCCGGATAAATATATAGCTATTTATTTTTGTAGTGATTGCAGATTAACCGACTTAGTAGGAGAGAAGTACTGGAAATGCACGATTTATCGCGAGCGTATTAACATTTTCAAGCGTGATCACAATTACCGAGAGCAGCGGCCAGAATTACAACGAGAAGTGCCCGTTAACCAATATGAGATGCGATACCTATTTTGGGCGAAGCGCAGATAAAGCCAGTCCACAACAGGTCTGATGAGTGGCCAGCGCAGTGGTGCATACAACCAACCTCGTCCAACAAGCTGCCAAGCTCGGTAGGTCACATCCAGCCCGAGGAGTAAATTTCCTTGGTTGTCCAAGGCATGCAAAATGGTGTTGGCACGATCAGGGTCGATTTGCGGGTAGGCCGAAAAAGCGTCGCTGTAAATATCAACGGTGTTTATCTCTTGCTTATGATCGTGTTGGCGTAATGCCTTCATCTCTTTGGCGCACAGTGGGCAAGTGCCGTCGTAGAAAATAGTCAGTTTAGTCATATCAATTCGTCATTGCATTGGGGCTGCTTGATGGTTTCTCGCTGTTTTTACGTGGCGATGCTTCTTTGGGTTCATTGTGCTGCAGGTAGTGCTGCCAGTTAGTGCGAATGTTTTCGTAATTGTATTGGCAGAAGTCTTTGCGATCTCGAAGGTAGTCTTTTTCTACTTCGTCGAGTAACGATTTGTACTGTTCAGGATCGCTGCCATACACCAAGCACAAAGTGGAGAAGTAACGCTGTAGGTCAAAACTGTGTTCGTCAATGTACTCGCCGAAATCGTAATAGTCGGGTCTGTCATCGGACTCAAACGCAAACATGTCGGCGGCACTGATGGCCATATCGGCGCCATCGTCTAAATAGTCGATCAGTAAAATAGTGGCGAAATTGTCAACGGCATCTTCTTCTTTCCCCAACACAGGGATGCTTTGATCCTCGATGTACGCATGCCCAGCTTCATGCAGCAAAGTGTGTAATAAGGTATCTAATGCACCAGTCTTTGGCGATTTTCCGTAGCGATCTTCATATTGGTTGTTGGAGAAGTAATTGAGCGACTCCAAGTAAAACGTATAAGGAATATGGATGGTGTGCGTGTCGGGATCGTACATAGGGCCATCTTCGCCGCCATAGATCAGAGTGAGCGGTTTACGAAAAGGGAAGTAGTCTTGAGAAAGTCGAACAAAAATCGGGTTCACATCGCTGCTTTGAATGGATTGCTCGGCAAGTTTGTCATAAGTTGTTTCTGCGGGCATGTACTCGATACGAATATTGTTCGCCGCGTTGGCAGAAGCGGCGCAGAGTAATAGTACAGGGAGATGCGATTGAATTTTCATGTTGAGCTCTTGTTATTTGAATGGCTTGCATAAAAATTATACATGTTTTTGGCGAATGAATAATCGGGATTGGCGTTTGTCACTCTGCGCCAATTCGTTTTATAGTTCGCCTAAAGGAGATCACTATGCCTAATCCACTGTTGTTACAACCCCGAATCCAATAGGCGTTGTTGACTGAGAACGCAGCAACAGCGCCACGAGAAATCGTTCCGTGGCAAAATTTTACTCTCTATTGAAGAGGCAAATGCCATGACTAAACATTGGTCTAAAGTTCAGTATCTGCACCAAGTGGTGCAAAACGCCAACATCCATATTAAAGGTACTCACAGTTATTACAGCGATTGCTGGGATAATGGTTTTGAGCAATCCGTCGTTCGTTATCTGCTGGGGGATGAAATCAGCAAGCAGTGGCAACCCCGTTGGGAAGTCGACCAACTCTATATTGGTGATTATGTTTGTATCGCCGCCGAAGCGGTGATTTTAATGGGTGGCAATCACAATCATCGAACCGATTGGTTCTGCTTGTATCCGTTTCTTGATGATGTCGAACGTTCCTATCAAAGCAGGGGCGACACGATTATCGGAGATGCTGTTTGGATTGGAATGCGCGCGATGATCATGCCAGGCGTTACGATTGGAGAGGGCGCGGTGATTGCTGCAAACAGTGTCGTAACGAAAAACGTGCCGCCGTACACCGTGGTAGCGGGCGCTCCTGCTAAGCCGATCAAAACTCGTTTTGGCCCAGAGACGATTGATAAGTTATTGGCTCTTAAGATGTATTCTTGGGATGAGGCTAAGTTTAACGCGCTTCGCTCTTTTATCTGTGGAAATGATATTGAGCAGTTAATCATTGCGGAAAGTAACTATAAAGATGGCGAATGTCACTGAAATGAGGAAAATTATCAGCGATATGTTATAATCTCGCTCCGTTGTGACGAAAACTATTGTTGCAGCTTGTGCGTTTCCTTGGCATCGATTCGTTTAAATCACCATGAGTCAGAGTTGAAAAACTACGATAGGAACAAGCAAACTCAATTGTTTGAACGCGATCTCGGCGTTTTGACGGTTACAGCGGGAAGGAACTTTGTTCGATAGTAATCGACGCATTCTGTTTAAGTAAGGGAGCCCATTGCGCGGTTCAGAAAGTGTCACTAGAAATTACTCACAACATTATACCCGGCGCATTGACCACGCGTTTTTGGTTGAGGCAAAGGGCATTTGAAGGAGCTGTAAAGGCTCCTTTCACATTTAAGGGCGGCAAACAGCAAACCATTGGCACAATGCTTAACAAGCGCCCTTAAACTAGCCTAAGGCGCATGACACCATCTAATGAGTATTTTCGGAAATAAAGCGAGAAAATTTGCTATTGAATGAAGGTTAAACTAACACTCAATCATTACGGAGGATGAAGAGAACAATAATAAGAGGCGATATGAATCATTTAATATCTGTAGGTGCACTGGAATCCTTCTTGGTTGCGATCAGTGTGCTTTTCTTGGGGCATTTTATTAATGCTAAGTTACCGATTTTAAAGAAGTTCAATATACCTGAGCCGATTGTAGGTGGCCTTATCGTAGCCTGCATCATTACTGCTCTTCATTTTAACGGTGTCGACTTAGAGTTTGATCTACCGTTACAAAACACCTTTATGCTGATGTTCTTTGCCACGGTTGGTTTAGCGGCAAACTACACTCAGTTGATGAAAGGAGGCGCGAAGGTTTTTATCTTCTTAGCGGTCGCGTCTTTCTATATCATCATTCAAAACGGTGTCGGCGTGTCACTTGCGGCGGCATTGGGTTTAGACCCATTAATGGGGTTAATCGCGGGTTCGATTACTCTGTCTGGTGGTCACGGCACGGGGGCGGCGTGGTCACAAACTTTCCAAGACGTGTACGGATTAAATAACGTTCTGGAAATCGCGATGGCATCGGCCACTTTTGGTTTGATCATCGGCGGTATCATTGGTAGCCCAGTGGCTCAACGCCTAGTGGAAAAACATGGTATCGAATCTGAGTACGGTCGTGGTGGTAGAGATGCCAAAACCCACGAGAAGTTCCCAGAGCTGGTGACGTACAACGAGTACGAAGAAGACAAAGTAACGGCGAAAAAGGTCGTGGAAAAACTCTTCTTCTTACTGATTTGTGTGACGGGTGCGAAGTACGTTGAACAGTGGGTGAGTACCTACGAAATCTCTTGGTTGATGATTCCTGATTTCGTTTACGCGCTGTTCATTGGTGTGATTATTACGAACTTCTTAGAGGTGACTAAGATTCGTAAGCTGGACGCTGAAACCGTCGATATGCTCGGTACGGTGTCGCTGTCTCTGTTCTTGGCGATGGCTCTCATGAGCTTGAAGCTATGGAACATCTTTGATTTGGCGATCCCATTCTTAGTGATTCTGGCGATTCAGTCGGTGATTTTGGCCATCTTCACCTACTACGTGACCTTTAAGGTAATGGGCAGCAACTACGATGCGGCGGTTATCTCGGGTGGTCACTGTGGTTTTGGTTTGGGTGCGACGCCAACAGCGGTGATGAACATGGGTTCTATTGTTAACCGTTTTGGTCCTTCGCCTCAGGCATTTATGGTGGTACCAATTGTTGGCGCGTTCTTTATCGACATCGTCAACTTAATCATCTTGCAAGGTTACATTTCTTTCCTTGGCTAGACGATTGGATAGATGAGCCCCTAAGGGTAAAAATAAAAACGGTCACAACGCAGGTTGTGACACTGTTTTTTTATGTGTCGATTTTTGTTCGAGTCGTTGTTTATTGAATGGTACGGCTGAACTTCAAACTTGCCGTCCACGCCAGTATCCCAATAAAGGCGTAGATGCCGACGTTGGCCAAACCCGCTTCAGGAATCGCACTGAATGGGTTAGAGGCGATGATCGCATGCAGAGGCAAATAGAGCACGGCTGAGAAGAACTGATCCAACCCGTAGTAACCAAACATCGCAATTGGCATCCAACGTAGCGCATAAATCGCGATGAAGAGAATCACCAACGGCGAGTTTACCTTCTGAGAAATTGCCATCGCGCAAAGTGCTAGTGGCAGCATCAACACGCCTGCGAGCGCCATTCTTGCTAAGAACTCCACCCAGTGCAGCAGCACGTAGCCAAGCGAAGTTTGACGATAGAGCAAAGCCAGTTGTTGGTCGGTCGAAATATTAAGTAACCACAGCATAAAATCAGCCGCCAAAACGAGGCCAGAACACACCAGCGGGATCACCAACAAACCAAACGTCAGCTTCACGAGGTGCGTTTTTAGATCGCTAACTGGCATACTGCGCCAAAACATAATGCTGCCTTCGGCACGCTCTTTACGCAGCGTTCTAGGGAAGTACTGAATGGCAAGTAACATAGACAGCAAACCAGCGCCACCAGTGATCAGCATGTTGACGTCGTCCCCAAGTTCTTTGTGAATATCACTCACATCGCCACCGAGGCTCATTTCGAAAAACATGTTGTGTTGCAACGTGGTGTTACTCATCAAACTAATAAAAAGCAACGCTCCACACGCCAACATAAACAAAGGTAAGCGCAATACTAGTGGGTTTTCTAACCACTCTTTACGCAACATTGCGACGACTGAGCGCATTATGCTGCCTCCTTTTGTAACGCTAAAAACAGATCTGCCAGTTTCACACCATGCACATCGCCAAGCCCCGCCACTTGATCAGCGTATTGTGAAGACAATAGCCATTTCGTTGTGCCCAATCCTTTTTGTGAAGAGAGTGGGTGCATCGCTTCAATTTGCGTACGGTGTTCGTCATTGGCATCGAGAATAAAGTAGTCTTCACTGATGCTGTCCATTGAGGTTTGCAGCACCGGGCGACCGTGTTTAAGAATCAACACATCGGTTAACAGATGTTCGATCTCGGAAACTTCATGGCTGGTGATGATCAGAACGCGTTCACCATCATGAAACCATTCCAGTAAATGACGGTAGAAGGTGTCGCGGTAAACCAAATCCAAACCAAGAGTTGGTTCATCCAAAATCAGGATTTGTGTATTGGTTGCGATCACAATGGCAAGGTGCAATTGCACTTTCATCCCTTTCGAAAGGGCTCTGATTTTCGCACGTGGTTTGATGTCGGTTTGACGAAGCAGCGCATCTGCTTTGCTGCGATTGAAACCCGGGTGAACCCCTTCGGTATAACTCAGAAGCTGAGAGACCGTCATCCAATCTGGCAAAACATTCACATCTGAGATGTACGACAAATTCTGCATGATCTTGTCACGCTGCATCATGGGCTCGAAGCCATTGATGCGAATAGTCCCTTCGTAGTCGTGGGCGCCGAGTAGGGCGTTAATAAGCGTCGACTTACCCGCGCCATTGTGGCCGAGTAAACCAAGCACTTGACCAGCATGTAAGTCAAAACTCACATCATGAAGCGCCTCTCCTTGTTGGCGGTACTGCTTGGAGACGTTTTTTACACTGACTAATGCGCTCATTGGTCACCTTTCATATGGGGGTTGAGTTGCTGGACAAGTTCATCAACTGACATGTCCAGACGTTGTAATGTATCGGCTATTTGAGGAATTTGCTGTTCAAGAAAGCGAGCCTTTTCCGCAGAGCGCAATTGTTGAATCGCCCCTTGTGCGACAAACATGCCTTGACCACGTTTTTTCTCCACCAGTCCTTCATCAACAAGTAACTGATAGCCTTTCATGACGGTAAGGTGGTTAATTTTCATATCGGCAGAGATACTGCGGACGGAGGGTAAAGCCTCGCCTTCTTTCCAGACGCCCTGCAATATTTGTTGGGTGATTTGATCAGCCAACTGGCGAAAAATCGGTTGGCGATCATGCCAATGCGTCATGATAAACATCCTATGGCTGAATTGGTGTTATATATATGTATAACACTAGGTTTGAGAAATAGAAAGAATTAATCTTTTTGCCATCACACAACAGGGTGTTTATGGCGTCCGTTTTCGACACGTTGCACCGAATATTTGCACGCAATCGGATGCGTTTTTTCTATTTCAAATTGATATAAAAACAACCACTTCTCATAAGTTGAGAATCCGCAATTAGAGGTACTTCAGAGCGTGAGAAACTTACGACAAAACTTGTGTTTATCACTGAGTGAGAATTTATTGAATATTAAAATTAAAACATTCTTATCTAGTGAGAATTAGAGTGGAATTCACCCTAGAAAAATAAGGACTCAATAGGCAACCTGATTGGATTCGTTACCTATCTCTCGTTGAAGCATTACTCAGCGGATGAGAAAAAGGAAAAAAGAGGTTTTATGAATCATGTTATTTCAATCGGCCCACAGGAGTCGTTTCTATTTGTGTGTTGTTCCTAGGGCAATTTATCAACACCAAACTTCCAATTTTAAAAAAATTTAATATCCCAGAACCGATTGTTGGTGGGTTAGTCATCGCCTGTGTGATTACCGCAATGCACTTTAATGGCGTTGATTTATCCTTCGATTTACCACTGCAAAATACCTTTATGTTGATGTTTTTTGCCACCGTTGGATTAGCGGCAAACTACACCCAGCTGATCAAAGGTGGTGCGAAGGTGTTTATCTTTCTCGCGGTGGCATCAGCGTACATTCTTATTCAAAACGCCGTTGGTGTGTCTTTGGCGACCGCATTGGGCTTAGATCCGCTAATGGGCTTAATTGCGGGTTCCATTACGCTTTCTGGTGGTCACGGAACCGGCGCAGCTTGGTCGCAGACTTTCCAAGATATGTACGGGCTACATAACGTACTTGAGGTTGCGATGGCATCTGCGACGTTTGGCTTGGTGATTGGCGGCATCATCGGCAGCCCAGTGGCACAGCGTTTGATAGACAAAAACAACCTAGAATCGGAATACGGCCGTACAAATCAAAGTCACCAACGTTTTCCTGAACTCGTGACTTATAACGAGCACGAAGAAGACCGAGTTACTGCAAAGAAAGTGGTCGAAAGCTTGTCGATTATTTTGTTGTGTGTGACAGGGGCGGGTTATCTAGAAAACTGGGTGAGCAGCTTTGGCATCAAATGGTTGATGATTCCGGACTTTGTCTACGCGTTGTTTATTGGTGTGGTGATCACCAACATCATGGAAGTGACGAAAGTTCGCAAAGTCGACTTAGAAACCGTGGATATTCTCGGTACGGTTTCATTGTCGCTGTTCCTAGCAATGGCGCTCATGAGCTTAAAACTGTGGAACATTTTTGATCTAGCCATTCCGTTCTTGATCATCCTTGCCGTGCAGTCGGTAATTCTTGCGGTGTTCGCTTACTACGTGACATTCCGCGTCATGGGTAGCAACTACGACGCGGCGGTAATTTCTAGTGGACACTGCGGTTTTGGTTTGGGGGCGACACCAACAGCCGTGATGAACATGGGGTCTATCGTGAACCGTTTCGGCCCGTCACCACAGGCGTTTATGGTGGTGCCGATTGTCGGTGCATTTTTCATCGACATCGTTAACTTAGTGATTTTGCAAGGCTGCATCGCCTTTATCAAATAATCGGCGAAAGGCGTAACCACGCCAATTTTAAGATCATTTAAAGCCAAAGCCAGTCGTAAAAGACTGGCTTTTTTGTTTCTTGGTATGAATCTTTCTCATTCTTGCTTCAAGCAATGAAATCAATGCGTTAATATCATTCACAGGATGTTATTTTCCCTGCAGCAGGAGGCTCCACACATGTCAGAAAAAATATCGACATCAGCATTAGCGAAAATGCGCAATATTGACGCCAAGCTGCTGTTTTCAGATCTCAAACGCGCCGGTTACATCACTCGCCAAGGGGAAAAATGGATCCTGACGGAAGAGGGCGCTAAGTTCGGCGGTGAATATGTTGACCACCCCAAGTTTGGGCAGTTTATTGTCTGGCCTACGAACTTGCATATTGAGCTGAATCCTACCTCTGGAAAAACACTAAGTGCCACACAACTTGGCGATAAACTTCGCCTTAATGCCAAGCGAATCAACCAATTGTTGAGTGAGCTAGGCTGGATAAGTAAATCAGAAGACGGATGGCAAGTCACCGAAGCGGGCATTCGAGCGGGTGGTCAACAGCGTGCAGATAAAGAATCACAAAACACCTTTGTGGTTTGGCACGATGTCGTTTTGCGCAACAAGCGCTTGAAGCAATCTGTAGTGGAGTTTTTGGGGCAAGATGCGGAGTCGCACTCTACTGACAAATCCTACTCCAGTTTTCGTCAAAAATTCGAAGCCAAACACCGGACTTTGGATGGGCATTATGTTCGTTCAAAAGGGGAGTTATTAATTGATAACTGGTTGTATTTGGCTGGCATTGTCCATGCTTACGAGCGACAACTCCCGATAGAACAAGAAGTGATGAGCGATTTTTATCTTCCTGCTGGCAAGCTGTACCTTCAGTTTTGGGGAAGTGATAGCGGAGAGACGCCAGAAAAAGAGCGAGAAGCCATTCGCGCGGTGTATCAGCAACACAACTTCAATTTGATCGAAGTAGAGCCAAGTGAACTAGACAAGCTGGATGAAGTATTGCCAAAACGTCTGCGCCAATTTGGCATCCAAGCGTACTGAGGTTCTTCTCAAATGAACGAAGATGCTTGCGATGTGATGGTATTTGTCATGCCCAGAAACGAAAAAACCCGTGATGATTCACGGGTTTTGTGTTTTTAGCGGTTATCTTGGCTCATTGCCCGAAGGATTAGAAGCCTTTGATGTTTTCCGCTTCTAGCTCAGAGAAGTACTTAACTGTCTTCACTTTAAGCTCTTGTTGTGAAGGCTCGTCACATACGATCACTGCTTTAGGGTGCAGCTGAAGAGCAGAAACTGTCCATAGGTGGTTTACACAACCTTCAACAGCCGCTTCTAGTGCAAGTGCTTTGTTGTGACCAGTCACTAGGATCATCACTTCTTCTGCGTCTAGTAGTGTGCCTACACCGATAGTCAGTGCGTATTTAGGAACTTGGTTGATGTCGCCATCAAAGAAGCGAGAGTTCGCGATACGAGTATCTTCAGTTAGTGTCTTGATGCGAGTGCGAGAAGACAGAGAAGACGCTGGCTCGTTGAATGCGATGTGACCGTCGTTACCTACGCCGCCCATGAATAGGTTGATTTTGCCGTAAGACTTGATTTTGTCTTCGTAGCGTTTGCATTCTGCTTCGTGGTTGTCAGTGTTGCCGTTCAACAGGTTGATATTTTCTTCTTGAATATCAATGTGGTTGAAGAAGTTGTTGTACATGAATGAACGGTATGATTCTGGGTGATCCGCAGGGATACCGATGTATTCATCCATGTTGAAAGTGACAACGTGTTTGAAACTTACTTCACCAGCTTGGTAAAGCTCGATCAGTGCTTTGTAAGTTGCTAGAGGAGTGCCACCAGTTGGTAGACCCAGAACGAATGGACGCTCAGCAGTAGGTTTGAAATCGTTGATACGCTTAGCGATGTGCGCAGCTGCCCACTTACCTACTTGTGCTGCTCGAGTTAACGGGATAAGTCTCATTTTGTGCCCCTAGTTATTGGAATTTAAGATGTTCTGAAACATTAATTCGCATTATAAAATAAGTAATGGCGAACTGCTATTGTTTTAGGTCAAAAATTTGCTTTTTCTTTAACCAATGTTGCCTTTTGCAACCAGTTTTACGTTTGCTTTACGCTAAATTGTTAACTTGTGAGTGTTTTTGGGTCACTTTAGTTCATTGATAGATGCGTAAAATTTATGGCTTGAATTAAGTTATAAAGTAAACATCAAGCGTCGATGTTCTGGGTTTATTGGATGGTAAGTGGCGGAAAAAATTCAAATATTTTGATCTCACTCAACCTCGTACATGGCAGGTAAATCATTCCTTAACCATAATTACAGCGTGTGAACAGATAGGGATATCACTATGAAAAACGAATTGGATCCAAGCAAAGTGCTACAAGCGTACGAAAACGTCATGAACAACGGTTCGCCAACGGAGTTCGGTAAGATCTATGAAGGTGTGGAGGCGTTCTCGGATTACGATGGTTACAACGTCTTTTTAAGAGGCAACGGCGTGGAGCTGAAAGTGGGTTTCCACAACACGTATCACCTAGAGTACGAGCAGGAGCACTTAAAAGAAACGTTTTTGAAAAAGATTGCGATGCTGGCGAAATAGGTCGACATTTCCCATGCACCAAAATCGCAGATATTAAAAAAGCCCTCGGGAGAACGCGCCCTTGGGCTTTAGGAGAAGAAATGGGTCAGAAGCGTTCACTCACACCGAATGATGAACGTTTGTTGAACATCTGACGTTTGGTTATTTCTTATTAATCGTCTTCAGCCAAACTCTCTTCTGCATAGTCGTCAGCCGCATCTGGTTTGTTGCGACCGTTTAGCGTATGGAAGCGCTTACGACCACGAGCCAATTGGGTGTATTTTAACCAAGTGCGCTCGATTTTAGTTTTCGCTTTGCCTGGGTTTTCTAGCACCTTGACGAAGTGTTTCTCTTCGCTATTCTCAGGTGTTAACTCGCCTGACTCTAAGCCAAGCATAGTATCCCCATAAATTGTTAGGATTTCCTCTTCCGAAAGAGTAAAATCGCCAGACTTTGCAAAGCCGCGTGGGAATTTTACGTTGTCGTAAAAACGTTTTTTGCCATGACGGAATTCAGTGTCAGACATGTCAACAGCCTCTGTAACCGTTATTGATGAATGTAGTGAACTACGGCGAAAATTAGGCGCAAAGCTAACAAAAGAAAAACAAAACTTTTTTGTCGTCAAGATTTTAATTAATTGTTAATCTGGTTTGATATTAACCAGGAGTTGGTTTATGGATGTTAAGGTCTTTAGAACATTTTTAGAGCTGGCAAAGGTTCGTCACTTCGGACGCGCAGCTGAGAACCTGTATATTACGCAAGCAGCGGTCAGTGCCCGCATCAAACAATTGGAAAGTTACTTCGATACGCAATTGTTTATTCGTGATCGAAATAACATAAAGCTGACCTCAGCAGGGGAACGCTTAATCAGTTATGCCGAAGTTATGGTCACCACATTGCAGCAAGCAAAACTGGAATTATCACTTGAAGATGGAAAAGCATTACAGCTCACCATGGGCGGTACGCCGAACATTTGGGATGCGTATTTGCAAAACTGTTTGAGTATTGTGACGGATTCTTTCGGCGGTTACGGCTTTATGGCCGAGGTGATGGGTCGTGAAATGCTAAGTCGTAGCTTATTAGAGCGCACGTTAGATATGGCATTTGCGTTTGACCAAATCAAAGCTGATGAGCTTAATTGTAAAAAAGTCGCGGATGTTGTCCTTGTGCTGGTTTCTACCGAGCAAGATTCATTAGATACGGTGTTTGAGCACAAATATGTGTATGTGGATTGGGGAACACGCTTCGCTTCTGAGCACTCTGAGCGTCACCCTAAAATTCCGGCTCCGTACCTGCGCACATCGACTGCGCGTATTGCTTTGGACTTCATTTTAGAGAAAGGCGGCGCGGCGTATCTGCCGGTGTCTCTCGTAGAGCCGTTTATTGCGAATGGGCAGCTCTACAAGGTGTCTGGAGTGGAAGATTGGTACCGACCTATCTACTTAAGCTATCGCAAAGCCAGCACGTCTGTAGAAGCGATTAAACAGGTCGAAGAGATTGTGAAAGAAATTGATCCTCTCACGGCTTACAGCTTGCAACAGATTGGGTCTGCATCATCGGACGCAAACCATTAACGCTTGGCGTCAATGAAAACGGAAAAATGAAAAGCCCCCTTGGCGTTTGCCTTGGGGGCTTTCTTTTTTAAGTGAGATTTATCACCGGATGGCGATAGTTCGATATCTATGAACCGATAGTTACGGCAAGTCAAAGATTAGCGCAGTAACTGATTGATTGGTCAGGTTACGAAATGTCACCTTGCTCTGTGCTTCGATTTTAGCGCCATCACCGCCCGTTAGCAGGGTGTTGTCGATATGCAGCTCTCCCGATACTTGATGAACGTAAACATTTCTTCCAGAGTGGATGTCGAAGGCGAGTTCGCGATTCGGCTCCAAAATCAATTGATACAAATACGCATCTTGTTTGATGTGCAGTGTGCCACTCTCTCCCGTTGGGGTTGCAATGGTGGTTAACCCTGCATTACGTCCAAAATCTTTTTGCTGGTAGCCCGGTTTATTCCCAAAGGTGTTAGGTTGAATCCAAATTTGCAAAAAGCGTAAAGGGTCTGTTTCTGATGCGTTATATTCGCTGTGGTAAATGCCTTTACCTGCCGACATCAGCTGAAACTCTCCCGCAGGTAACGTTTGTACATTGCCTTCACTGTCTTTGTGCGCAATAACACCTTCTAGCACATAACTGATGATCTCCATGTCGCGGTGACCATGAGTATCAAAGCCTGCGTTGGGTTGAACTAAGTCATCGTTGATGACTCGCAGTTCAGAAAAGCTCATGTGTTTTGGATCGTAATAGCTACCAAAAGAAAACGTATGTTTGCTGTCTAGCCAGCCAAAGTTTGCTCGACCTCGGTCTTCGGCGTGTCTTACGGTGATCATCAGTGCCTCCAGTGTCCGTGGTTAGGAGAATTTTTTGTTTAGGAAGTTATCTAACGCCGCTTTACCTGCGCCAGAAAAGGCCAGTGAAACACTTGCTGCTAGCAGAGCTAGGCCAAATTCGTAGCCGTTGTTTGCCATAAATAAGCCGTTTTCGAAGTGCACTGAGAAAATCGCCACAACCATAGTGAATGAGAGTGCGACTGCCGCAGGGCGTGTCAGCAAACCAAGTAGAATAAACAAGCCGCCGAAAAATTCTGCGCTACCAGCAAGAAATGCCATCAATACGCCAGGGCCAAGTCCAATTGATGCCATCCATTGTCCTGTGCCTTCCAAGCCGTAGCCGCCAAACCAACCAAACAGTTTCTGAGCGCCGTGCGCCATAAAGATGATGCCGATAGGGATACGTAGTGCCAGTGCGCTGTAACCTGATTGTGATGTCGTGATTTTGTGTAAAAGTGTTTTCATGATGCTGTCCTCGATATGTTTGTTTCAGTGGGAGTGTGTCTGCTCCTGAGCTGTTGAGAACAGTTTAGGCGTGGTTGATGAGGTTATTAATTGGCTTTATTTGACCTTCTCGTTCAATAAATTCGAATTAGTGTATTTTAATGTTTTTGCTCAGATGCTTATCTGTAATTTATTGGGAGTAAGATTGGCTAATTTAGCGATTTTAACGACAACTAAGTCGTAAATTTCGATGGATTTGGTATGTGAGAGAAAAGATATTGTTGATCAAAACGCAAAAAAAAGAGCACAGGGGGCTGTGCTCATTGCTTTCACGATTACAAGGGAGAAAGGTGTGTCCAAAGTAGAAGATCAAAGGTTCATCAAACTTTCTAACGACTCCTCGACATTGTTGTAGTGATAGGTCCGAATATTCACGCCATCTGTGGCATTGATTTGAATTTCTGAAATTTCGTTACCTGAGTCACGTTCGATGATCCCAATGGAGTGATCAACGGATTTACTGGTAATAACCTTTTGGTTTCTTAGTACAATTACGCAAGTATGTAAGTCCATGCCAATTCCCTTTAGCCGACGTTGTTGTGATGTTCTGGATTTAACTTTAGTGTACAAATTCGCTAATGCCAATAAATCTCAATATTGAGTTCCGAAAATGGCTAATCTTCATTTGTTCTGCGTTCTACAATGAAGTTATATCGAGTTGTTTCCACAGAATGCACGAGCAAGGATCGCTTCATGTTTATCCATCCTCATACATCGTTGACCTTCGAGCAGTGCCAAAAGGCGCGAGTGTCGCGAGACAGCCGTTTTGATGGGCGATTTTACGTCGCGGTAAAAACCACAGGGATTTTCTGCCGACCGATTTGTCCGGCGAACCTACCCAAAGAAGAAAATGTAGAGTACTTCACCGATAAAGCCCAAGCACTTAAAGCGGGTTATCGTCCTTGTTTGCGTTGTCGCCCAGACAGCGCGCCGGGATCGTGGGCATGGAAAGGCGTAGAAACAACATTTCAACGCGCGATTTCGTTGATTGATCGAGGAGAGCTACATCACCACTCGGTGTCTGAACTGGCAGAGCGCGTTGGTATTTCTGATCGTTACTTGCGTATGTTGTTCGAGCAGTATCTCGGCATGTCACCAAAACAGTACGCGCAATATCAGCAGTTAATGTTCGCCAAACAGTTGCTGCATTCCAGTTCGATGTCGGTTACGGAAGTACTTCGCCGCTGGTTTTAACAGTACGCGCCGTTTCAACGATGCCTTCCAAAAGTTTCTGAAGCTCACGCCTTCTCAAGTTCGTCGAAGAGAATTTGATGGCGTGAGCACGAATCGAATTGCGTTGTCTTATCGTGGCGAGTTGAATTGGCAACACATGCTGGATTTTTACCGACTAAGAGCCATTGAGGGCGTGGAGCGGGTGAGCGGCGAGAGTTACCAACGCAACGTTTGTCTGGATAACAGCAAAGCGTGGTTTAAGGCGAGCAAAGGTGAAGGAAACCTTGAGCTTGAATTCGAAATTGAAGAGGTTGCGAAGCTGCAAAACTTAGTGTCTGGAGTGCGGCGTATGTTCGATCTCGACACCGATATCTGTACTGTCGAGCAGCATTTGGATTATGTGGCACCGGGGCTTGTTTCGAACCGAGGCATTCGGATTCCTGGGGTGTGGAATGCTTGGGAAGCCGGGGTTAGAGCAGTTTTGGGTCAACAAGTGTCGGTCAAGGCCGCGATAGGCCAGCTTAACTTATTGGTAAAAACGCTCAGTGGTGATGCTGACAAGCGCTTTTTCCCGACGCCAGATGCGATTGCGAATGCCGACGTGAGTTTTTTGCGGATGCCGCAAAGTCGTAAAGAGACGTTGGTGCGTTTCGCTCAGTTTATGCAAAACAACGCGGAGACGGATCCGCAACAATGGTTAGCGCTGAAAGGCATTGGACCTTGGACGGTCAGTTATGCTCAACTGCGTGGGCAATCCCAACCCGATTGCTTTTTAGATAAAGACTTAGTGGTGAAAAAAGCGATGCAGCGCTACCCATCACTCAATACGCACACCGCAGCCCCTTGGGGAAGCTACGCAACGTTTCACTTATGGAATCAATCATGAACACAGTTTATACCGAGATGCCGAGCCCACTAGGTGCGGTCACTATCCAATCTAACGCTGAGGGCTTACTTGGCATTTGGTTTGAGACTTGTACGACCAAGCCAAGTGAATTGGGGCGAAGAGATGATCAGCATCCGATTTTGCGCCAAGCCGTCACCCAGTTGGACGAATACTTTTCGGGTCTGCGCAACGAATTTGATTTGCCTTTGGCAGCGACAGGTACCGATTTTCAAAATCAAGTGTGGCATGCGTTAACGACCATTCCATACGGCGAGACGTGGAGCTATCAAGATCTCGCCAACGCGATTGGCAACCCGAAAGCCGTACGTGCGGTTGGGTTAGCAAATGGCAAGAACCCTATTTCCATTGTGGTGCCTTGTCATCGCGTTATTGGTAAAAGTGGCAAACTGACTGGGTATGCTGGTGGGGTAGAACGCAAACAACGTTTGCTCGCATTAGAGCAAGGTACACCACTTTAAGTGAGGCGATTCTCATATTGTTGTTTGGCGTGCAACGCACGGTTGAGAATTGTGTAGAGTGGTTTATTTACGAACAAGATAACAAAGGATAACAAGGGCATGTCTTTCAAAATGGATTTTGATGCATTCATGAGTGAGTGTTGGCAGCTGCACGAGGAAAAGCCAGTACAGGTTTATGCTCAGCTAGAAACGGCGCTGAATGAGGTGGAAGCGCTCAGCCAAGTTGAGCGAATATTTACACTGATGCTGCACACCGCAATTGGTCACCTTGAACGTCCCGAACGGTTTCTTGCCTGTTTAGACCGCTTAGATGATCGCGCCATTACCGAGAGTTTTGCGTTTAAACGTAGCATCGCCGTTGCACGCTTTTTTGTCGATGGCACTGAGGATGTGGCATTGCTAGAGGAGCAAGATCAGCGTCGCGTGTTCTCTCTTATTGCGAACGAACTTTCTGCTCTTACTCAGCTTGAACCAGCGAGTCAATGGTTGGCGAAAGCCGCATTAGGAATGACACCACACGATGCAGAAGAGGTGCTAGCGCGTTCGATCGCAATCACCGCAAACAACTTGGCTTGTCAGTATGAAGAGCTCTCAGAGCGTACTGACGAGCAAAAAGCGAGGATGTTAGAGTCTGCAAGGCTAGCACTGGATTATTGGAAAATAGCGGGCGGTTGGATGCAGGAAGAGCGTGCAGAATATCGTTTGGCGATGAGCTTGCTGAAAGCCGATGCACCTAAAGAAGCCAAAGTGCATGCTGAACGATGTGAAGCCATTTGTCTGCAAAACGGCGGCGATGCGTTTGAGCTTTTTTATGCGCATGACTTATTGATGCAAGTGCATTTTCAACTTAGCCAGCAATGCAAAAAACAATTGGATGCGCAGGTGCAGCAATACTGCACAACCAGCGAACTGGCGTAGGTTTGCCGCCACAGCAAAAAGCCCCGAGCTAATGGCTAGGGGCTTTTGGGCTGTCTAAACACTTTCGTATTTCTAGGTGTTGATTATGCCGTTTGCGGTTTTGGCTGGTATCGTCCAGGTTTGTGGTTCATCGCCAAAATCAAGTTGGTCGCAATGGCACCAAGAACGGAGAGAGCGATAAGGTGCACATCCACAATAAACAGTGACATCACCACGATGGCACAATCGAGCGCCATCTGAATTTTGCCCGCTCGAATCCCAAAGCGTTCCTGAAGGTACAAGGCCAAAATATTAAAGCCGCCCAAACTCATCTTGTGACGAAATATCACCAGCATACCAATACCGATCAATCCACCGCCCAACAACGCTGCGTAAAAAGGTTCGATTCGGGAAATTTCGATCACGTGGTGCAAATGGTCGACCGCGAAGGAGACAATAGAAACGGCAATAAAGGTATTAACCGTAAACCTCCAGCCCATGCGCATCACAGACAGAATATAAAAAGGCAGGTTAAGGGCGAAAAATATTTGACCAAAACTGAAGTCACTGACTTTGGTCAGAAAGATGGCCAAGCCAGCGGTGCCGCCAGTCAGTAATCCTACTTTGCTGAAAAATATCACCCCAAGTGACACCAACGCGCTACCGAGCGTCAGAGCCAAGAGGTTTTCTCTTAGGCTATGATCTTTATCCATAAAACAATTTCCTTGGTTTAAAAACCGCGGCGGAGACAATCTGTCTATCGAACGCGGTAAACAGTCACCAAAATAGCGACTAATAAATCGACCGATAAAATGTCGCGAAAAGTGACCAATGTCGAGTTTTTGGACAAGATTATGATGATGTTAAGCTGTTTAACATAATGTACACATGAATAAAAACAACAAGGAAAAGCGATGATTAAGCAAGTTGGCAACACTCAAATTAACCCCCTGCATCGACTGACCTGTCACTGCGGAAAAGTCGAACTGGAACTTACGTTACCCAACGGAATTGAAAAGCCGAGACGCTGTGATTGCTCTATGTGTCGTCGTCGAGGTGCGATTGTGGCTTCAGTACCTTTGAGTGGTATTCGTATCGTTCAAGGTGACGATGTTTTAAAGCTCTACCAATTTAATACGCATACCGCGAAGCATTTTTTCTGTAGTGAATGTGGCATTTACACACACCATCAACGCCGATCAGATCCAAGTGAGTACGGTTACAACGTGGGATGTTTAGAGGGCGTTAATCCGTACGAATTGGGTGATATTGAAGTGATGGATGGCGTGAACCATCCATCGGATCGTTAGACTAAGTAGCTAGGCGTGTCATTGAGGTTCGTTGGGATTAGGTAAACAAGCCGCCGTTCATCCACAAATGAGCGGCAATACTGGCGGCGTAGCCCAGAGCGATCACGGGCGTCCATTTTAAGTGGCCAAAGAAAGTGTATTGGCCACGCGCTGCGCCCATCAAAGCCACACCCGCGGCAGAACCAATCGACAACAAACTACCCCCTACGCCCGCAGTGAGCGTAACAAGCAACCAGTTACCAGTGGACATGCTTGGGTCCATCGTTAGTACCGCGAACATGACCGGAATGTTATCGACAATGGCAGAAAGCACACCAACCATCACGTTCGCCCAAACCGGATTCCATTGGGTGTACATGACGTTTGAAACCAATTCGAGATAACCGAGCAAGCTCAAGCCGCCTACACACATCACGACGCCATAGAAGAACAGCAAGGTATCCCATTCGGCGCGAGAAACACGATGGAATACGTCAAACGGTACGACAGAGCCTAAACGTTTCAGCGCATGATCGTCCCCATTCGCAATCGCCATGGCCGCTTTTTTCGCGAGCGAATGTTTGAGGGTTTTTCTT
This sequence comes from Vibrio sp. VP6, assembly GCF_028823755.1. Classification (NCBI taxonomy): domain Bacteria; kingdom Pseudomonadati; phylum Pseudomonadota; class Gammaproteobacteria; order Vibrionales; family Vibrionaceae; genus Vibrio; species Vibrio sp. VP6. The sequence goes on along the minus strand of NZ_JAPEID010000034.1, from coordinate 30,770 downwards.
AAGAAGTACCCGAAGAATTGTAGGTACGCCAAGCCCATCATCATGCCAACCACGGGTGGGAAGTGAAGAACAGCATGGAAGGAGACAGCCGTAGCGATCGTGAGGACAAACAGCAGCACAATGCGCCTTGCGCCACGTTTTAATTCGACATGCTCGTGGATGGTATTGGGTTTGGTGTTCGGTACAAAAAGGGACATTAAAAACGCTGGCACGACATAGTTTATTAGAGAAGGGACAAACAATGGCATGAATTCAGAGAACCGCACGTGCCCGGCTTGCCAAACCATCAAGGTTGTAATGTCACCAAATGGGCTGAATGCCCCGCCCGCGTTGGCTGCGATAACGATGTTGATGCAAGCAAGATTGACGAACCTAGGATTGTCGCCAGACACTTTCATTACCACCGCGCACATCAAAAGGGCCGTGGTTAAGTTATCGGCGATTGGAGAGATAACAAACGCCAGAAAGCCTGTCAGCCAAAACAGTTTTTTGAACCCGAACCCTTTCCCGACCATCCACGCTTGTAGAGCATCAAAGAGTTTGCGCTCTTCCATCGCGTTTATGTAGGTCATCGCGACGAGCAAAAACAGCAACAGCTCGGCGTACTCAAGTAGGTTATGTTCCAACGCCGCTTTTGCCACGTCTTGCTGGTGGTGCTGGGCGAAGGTGTAACCAATCAAAATCCAAATCAGACCTGCCGCGAGAAGTACAGGTTTGGATTTTCTCATCTTCAAATACTCTTCGAGCATGACCAGAATATAAGCGATCGAGAAAAGAATGAGAGCGATATAGCCTACGGCGGAGTTCACCAGATTAAGATCACCGGATGCCGCTGCAAAGCTGGAACTAGAGAACAACAAACAGCAGAAAGCCACAATAGGATAGATTGGCATAGACATTTCTCCCTTGTCTTGTTGGAGAAATATTAGCCATAAATTAAGGGGTTAGTTGTGAGAGAGCTCGAATTAACAGTAGGAGTTAAGATTTGGGTAGCTTGCGCCACTATTTTCTGAGTGACGCAATGCTCGCCGCGCCAAATAAGATCGCAACAGCGTATAAACCATAAGTTAGCCAATGGCTAATTTCTAGAAAAGGAATGAGTCCCTGACCTGCCCACATACAGCCTCCGTTTAATGAGCAATGTTGTAATAGTCGGGTCAATCTAAAGCAAATGAACAATGTTTTTTGTGAGTGACGGCAAATTCTGAAGGATTAGAAAGTCAAATTTTGGTGAGTGAGAGAGAACTCTCACTTTAAAAATCAATACGCTAACACTAAAGTGTTAGCGTATTGCTGAATCCATTTAGCGGAGTAGGGCTTTTTTCAGTGGAGATGCTTCAATTGCCCTTACCAATAACAAGGTCACGACGAGAGTGGCAGGAAACAAGAAGGCATCTTTTGCTAAGTCTTGTAATCCTAAAAAGCCCGCTATGTTCATCATGACAATAATGACCAACAGATGGCTCACGTAAACGCCTAAAACACTTGGGGCCCACTTAAATACCCACGACATGTTGCCAAAATTAGGATGAACTAACAGCCACATGAACACGCCGAGCGACCAAATGACGGTACCAAACAAGAAGTCATTAGAGTTGAAGGCCACATCGTACTGCATCAACCAGTAGGCTTCACCAAAGTGCAGAGCCATACCGAGGAGAATCAGGCGAATGGTGTTGTTGCGTGACCAAAGCCACTGTTTTTCTCGAATCAAGTAGCCAAATACCACAAGCAAGGTACTGAAAAATGGCCCATTACGAGTGAAAAACGGAGCAGGTAAATCGGTGAGAGGTGCATAGCTGCCTGCCAAAACACCATAGACGTAAAGCAGCACTGCTGTTGGAAGAAGTAACTGTGTCATGCCAATTCGAACTAAGAAGGCGATGATAGCGACCGCAATCACCAATGCTGGAATAAACCACAGGTGGACAAGCCCGCCTTCTAGTAATGAATTCAGTGGTGCAGACGCTAAGTATCCCCAGTAGCCTTGTCGTTCGGCAAGGTATCCCGCTTCTGCTACGACTTGCCATTGGAACGGCATGAGTAAGCTGATCACGCTCCAAACCAACCAAATTTTCATTAGAGGTTTCGCATAGTTGACTAAAGTTTCGAGTGGATTGCTGCTCAGCTTAGGTTGGATAAGGTAACCAGAAATAAGGAAAAAAAGTGGAACCGCAAAACGAGCGAGCTGATTAAGAAGATAACCAACCCAAGGTACGCCATCCCACTGCCAATAAGTGAGGACCATTTGGCAATGCAGCCCCACAATTGCCACCATGGCAATGATGCGTGCAAATTCTAAACTGGCTATTTTTCGGTTTGTCGCCATACGTTACTTACCTAAATGAATAAAAAACTTCAGCGAAAGTAACAGTTCGCGACGCACTTCATGCATGAAAAAATCAACACATTGCAGCTTGAACCTTAGCAATGTCTGAATTTAAGACTCACTTCAAACTTCTTGATTCCGCATCTATTAACCCACTCAATAGGTCGATCTTAGCGAGAAAATGACATGGATAGATGGTTAGACCAGTTAACTCTTCATTGCAAAAAAGAACGACCGTGCTAAAACTACAGTTATGAAAAAAGGAAAAGTAACGAAAGAGTTCATTCTGCAGCGCGCATTTGAAATTGCCAGTGAAGACGGCTTAGAAAGCCTCACCATTGGCGAACTAGCGAAGCAGTGTGGAATGTCCAAAAGTGGTCTGTTTGCTCACTTTAACTCCAAGTTGAATTTGCAGCTTTCCGTGCTTGAGTACGCAAACCAAGTGTTTGCTGAAAGAGTGATTGAACCTGCACGCGGGCTTGGTGATGGCAATATTGAGCGGAAAATCCGAGGGTTGTTGGATTCTTGGATGACGTGGAACCATTCATTTCAAGGCAGCTGTATGTTCCTTGATGCGTGGAATGATGCCGCAGACAAAAATTGTCCGTTACAAGCGGCATTACGTAAAGCGATTGATACTTGGTTAAGTTATCTAGAAATTCAAATTGCGAAAGGCAAAGAAAACCAAGAGTTTATAAGCGACTTAGATACTCGTCAGGCGACGTTCGATTTATACGGGCAATACCTGAGCGCGCATGTTTTCTATTCGATCAAAGGTGAGGAAGAGAGCTTACGCCTATTTTGGCAAGGCATCGACAACTTGCTTGCTCGATGGAGAGGTTAACACCGTCTACGGGTAACGAAGATTCATTTTAAAGAGCGACAGAGTTCGCTCTTTCTTATCAGCATAAAAAGCACGACCGTTCTATTTTTGCTAAGTGTGCTGATAACTAAGGAAAAGATCATGAGTGAGAAAATCTATTTTAATACCTCGCAGCGTTTTAGTGTGAAGCGTAGTCTCGTCAACATCAGTACCCGCTTGCACCACACATTAGCCCCATCGCATGCGAAGAAAACGGCGCGAAAACTGCTGCTTACTCCAGCGCGTACGCAACCAAAAAATGCGGAGCCACAAGGATTAGTTAAAGCAGAAATCCAAGGGCACACTGGGGCTATCAAAACGTATTCGTTGGGTCAGGGGCCTGTGTGGGTTCTGACTCATGGTTGGTCGGGCACGGCGAGCCAGTTTTATCCGTTGATGGAACATATCGCGGCTTGTGAATTTACAGCGTTGGCTTACGATCATCCAGCACATGGTGAAAGTGATGGTCAATATGGCCATATTCCGGGCTTTGTGCGTGGTTTGGAAGAGGTTCTAGACTCGGTAGAAGAAGGCGTCGCTGGATTGGTTGGACATAGTATGGGAACTGCGTCTGCACTTGAGTGCCGTCATCATAAGTTGGAAAACAAGCCACTGCTATTGATTGCGCCAGTGTTGAATTACGTAGAGAACTTGTTTGGCAGCATTGCGCGTTCTGGCTATTCAATGAAACTGTTCAAAGCGGTGGTATCGGAAGTGGAAGATCAGTATGGCTACCCATTGCAATCGATCGACCCTCTGAAGCGACTCTCGGAGCGAGCGGCACCCACGATCATCGTGCATGATGAGCAAGATAAATTCACTAAACACAGCATTTCCGCTCAAGCCGCTGACGAGATTGAAAATGTTGAGTTGGTGACAACACAAGGTCAAGGCCATGGGCGAGTCATGAAGTGTGAGCAAGTATTTAGCAGCTTTGACCGCTTGATTGAGCGCGTGTAGTTATTGGCTTAATGATGTTTAAGCACAATGAAAAAAGAAAGGACAGCCGGGGGCTGTCCTTTCTTTTTTAGCTTTAGCTTCTGTGAGTGCAAAGTTTACACTCAGAATGTTAGGCTTAGTTACAGTTAGCTACGCCAACTTCTTTCCATACACCCCATTCGCCAGACTTGCTTGGATCGTCACCCTGAGTCCACCATTTCGCTTCCCACGTTTTACCTGCGTGAGTCACTTGGTTGCCACCTGTGTACACTGCGCTCGCATCCCATGCGTTGTCACAAGTACCTGGGTTTGGATCGGTTGTGTGCTGTGCAACAACCACTGTCGCGCTTGCCGATGAAGACGCTTTACCGTCGCTCACACTTACAGTGAAACTTAGGCTTGTGTCTTGCGGGTATTCCGCAGCAGTGAACGTCACTTTAGAGCCGTTTACCGTTGCGTTCAGACCTTGAGGTAGAGTCCAGTTGAAAGTAAGAGTATCGTTGTCTGCATCGCTAGACGCAGATGCATCTACAACCACAACGTCACCAGCGTTTGCTGTTGCTGGAGCAACAACTTGCGCTACTGGCGCGTTGTTCACTGGGTCAACTACACCTGCTGGCTTCACAGTTACGACAACAAGGTCAGATGCCGTTGCACCTTCGTTGTCAGTCACTGTCAGCTTGAAGGTTAACTGCTCTTCAACAGTAACTTCTGTTGCATCAAAGCTTGCTTTCGCTGTGTTTGCGCCAGCTAGTACCACTGCTGTGCCAGATACTTGTTCCCACGCGTAACTCGCGATAGTGCCGTCAGAGTCTTTCGATTGGCTACCATCTAGAACCACACTTGCTGGGCCAGTTACCGATTGATCTGCGCCAGCTGCGGCTGTTGGTTTACGGTTTGGTTGAGGAACCACACCGCCAGCCATACCTTCGTGCATTGCGTTGAGAATGTCGCCGTTATCCGCGTCGATTTCCCAAGAGAATAGACCCGCAAGACCCAGAGATTTCGCGTAGCTACCTTTTGCTAGCACTGAGCGATGGTCATCAAATGTGATCAACTCACCCGTTGTACGGTTCCATACCCATGGTGCTTCAGCTTGTGCATCGTAGCCGTACTCGAAGCCGTTAATGCCAGTGTTGTTTGCACCTAGCATGAATGACTTAATGCCTTTGTAGTCGATTACGCCATCTTCCCAAACACCTTGTGCAGTGCTGCCTTTCAGTTTACCTGTCGCAGTACCTGTCATTGGGTCGTTTGGATCAGTGAGCGTATCCGGTGTTACGCCTTCCCAGCCACGGCCGTACATTGCAGTACCAAGGACTAGCTTGTTCGCAGGGACGCCTTGAGCAAGAAGAAGTTGGATACCGTTATCTGCTGTATACGCAGGGCCTTTGTAAGCTTCGCCGTTTTCATCTACGCCGCTGCCGTCACATTGGCCAGGGCGCATGAACGAACCACAGTAAAGTGCTGTTTGGTGACCAGGAACGTTGTTCCAGCCGCCGTAGAAGTCGTAAGTCATCGCGAAGATGTAGTCCATGTATTGAACGGCATCTGCGTAGTTTACGTCTTCAATTTTGTCGTAGCCGACACCGATTGCTGAAGTTAGCTCGTAAGTACGGCCAGTTTCTGCTTCTAGCTCATCTAGCATTGCGCGCAGTTCACGCATCAATGCAACGTAAGCTGGACCATCGTTTACTGGGTCGCCTTTATCTGCTGCAGCACCGCCGCCACCAGGGAATTCCCAGTCAATATCTACACCATCGTAGAATTTCCAAGTTTTCAGGAATTTCTTAACCGATGCCACGAATGTGTCGCGGTTCGCTTTATTAACGAAATCGTAGAATGGGTCAGACAGTGTCCAGCCACCGATAGATGGGATGATTTTTAGATCAGGGTTACGTTGTTTCAATGCCATTAGCATTGCGTAGTTACCCTTGATAGGCGTGCTGTACTCGTGGCCAGCTTGCGGGAAGCTCTTCTGGTAAGCGGCCCATGGGTCATGGATTACCACTTCGTAATCAGGCACACCGCGACATGCAGTTTGAAGAGCGTTAAAGCTGTTACCACCAACAGACTTAACAGATTCGTTTGGACCACAGATTGGAATAAAGCCGTAAAGGATGTGAGTTAAGTTGTCGGCTGGCATGTTGTCTACGGTGTAGTTACGACCATAGATGCCCCATTCAACAAAGTACGTACCCATCACGACGCTAGGGTCGGTGTTGTATGTTTTGTTGTTTGGATCAACGTTCATCGTTAGTGGCTTCAAGTGAGAGCCATCTGTATCCGCGATGGTGATTTCTGCAGGAGCACTTTTCGAACAGCCTGTAGCATCACACGCTTCAATTTCCATTTGGTACAAGCCGCCTTGGCCGTAATCAAATGTTGCTGTGGTTTGGCCGCCAGTGATAGCGCCTGTTGCGACTTTTACGCCATCAAAATAGATGTTGTAAGTGTCGCCAGGTGTACCGCTCCACTGGTTGAATTTAACGGTGATTTTAGCTTGGTCATGGTATTTCACCATGTCGTAGTAGCCAGATGTGGTTTCCATAGCCAGTTCAATTTTAGAAAATTGAAGGTTATTAGAACCGTACATATCGACACTTGGTGCGGTCGGAGCTGCGACTGCAGCACCTGATAGCGCTAAAGCAACCCCAGCTGCACATAGGTTAAATCGAATCATAACTTCTCTCTCAATCCTTGGATTCATGTTCTTTCGTGAACATAAGCTGCTCTTGCACCAGATAAGATGATCAGATTTACACCACGTGCAAAAGCATCACACTCAGCATTTCAGAGAGTTTTTTTTCGTCAAAAAAAATTAAAACGGTTTTCGAGTCACATGAGAGAACTTAAATAAAACCCACACTCTGTTACACGGAAAATGTAAGACTGAGTCAATAATTTATAAATATTTGGCAGGAATTAAATTAATTGTTTACTCAATTTTGGTGGGTATAAATGCGACGAATATCTTATTTGATTGTTTATTAAGGTTTTATTTCATCGCGTAGAAGTGCCTTAGGACGGTAAAATAGTGGTAAAAAACGTGCTAGTCGCGACTGAAATGTTCACTCAGAGCGGCTCGTCGTTTTGATGCTGCGCCCACTTCTGAACCTTGAATAGTATGCTCAAATCCCTTTCGAATGAATCGCTGATCTGGGATTCGAGGTTCAATTCGGCGTATTTGTGGTGACAGATGAGAGCCAGAAAGTTGATACGCGGTTTCACCTAATCCGGTATTTAAGGTGATGACTTTGCCATCAAACGCAAATTCCGTCGTGATCAAACGATGATTTCGATACACCCCATCGGATGTAAAAATAAGGCGTTCGGTTTGATAAGGTGGAGCACCAATTTCGATCCACTCACCATAGACGTGTTCGGGGTCGATGTAATCTTGGTAGGAGACGTGGAGCTGATAAGCGAAAAAAGCCACCAAACTGCAGACAAAAATAACGAACGCACTTTTGATCATCTTAAGCTGGTGTCGAGCCCAAAATGAAAGTTGCGGTTCTTTATCTTGTTTCCTTTTCCTGCGAGCGGGTATGGCCATGAGTACTCTTATCGTCCTTTTTTAATATGGTGGAAACCTTCCGCACTAAAAACAAACAATCTCGCCGTTGCGACCCAGAAACTATGATCTAATGTCCACTTTTACAATCGGATACACTATTACTGATTGATTTGTCGTTAATGATTGACTCCTTAGTGATTAAGAATGGACTGCAAATTTCGAATTATTCTTTCCTGTTGCGTTAGCCAAATTCTGTGCTGATTAACTGAGTTCTCAATTCGGTAGAATCTCTGTGCTTTAAAGGCTTGAGTCGCAGAAAAAAACAGGGTAAAAAAGAGCGGACTTTTGATAAGGAAACCAATAATGAGTATTAAGGAAAATAGCTATTTTGCAGGCGGTGTAAAGTCACTAGGTTTTAACCAGCACGGACAGGATGTTAGTGTCGGTGTGATGCTTCCGGGCGAGTACACATTTGGTACGCAGGCTCCTGAGCGCATGACAGTCGTTAAAGGTGCTCTCGTGGTGAAACGCGTAGGTGAAGCCGACTGGACAACCTACAGCAGCGGTGAGTCGTTTGATGTTGAAGGTAACTCATCATTTGAGCTGCAAGTGAAAGACGCAACGGCTTACTTGTGCGAATACCTATAATCGGTACAAATGCTGAATTGCTTTAAGCCACCTTCGGGTGGCTTTTTTAGTTGCGTAATTTCCTTGAACTGGCGCACGAGATATCGCTTAGAATTCGGTATCTTGGCGCTATTTATGCGCAACTGTGTATATACTTAGTATAAGTACACCCATCAACCAAGGAGGAAGTGATGGCAGTACAACGTAAGCATTCTGATCTCCCTCCTCGCTACGAAGCGAGCGATTTAACGAATGAACAGCGACACCGCTTTACTGAAGTAGCGAACGCGGCGCACAAAAGACGCAAGTTTTACAAACAGGCGATAGAAAAAAGCTTGGTCGGAAAAATGAAGGAGCGAGCTTTTAAGCCAGTGATTGCACCACAACAAGGAAAACCAAGCCGGGCGCGTCAAGCCTTCTGGTTGATCGTGTTTTTAGCGCTTGGGTTGTGGGCGATGCACTTTTTTGCATAATCGGGCGACTCACAGAGGCTTAGCACGCCTCTGTCATCTCAAGCATTGATTCTTGTTGTTTGCGCAGCTCACCAGCATGAGAACAATGTTCGTAAAACGCGTACTGATTTTTACCCGTGTGTTTCGCGGCATACATCGCTTTGTCTGCGCAGCGGGTAAGCTCTGATAAATCGTTGGCGTCTTGTTTATAGATTGCGGCTCCTACGCTCATCGTCAGCTCATTATAGGTATCGTAGTTTTGATATCCCTTTGGGAACAAATTAACGATGCGATCCAAAATGCCATCTAGGTCTTGTTTACTGCGCACATCGTAAAGCATTAACACGAACTCATCGCCTGCGAAGCGCGCAATGGAGTAGTCATGTTTATCGGTTTTTCGGTCGCTGTTACGAATGCTTTTCTTCAATCGAGTTGCAAATGCTTTCAACACTTGGTCGCCAACATCGTGGCCATAGGTGTCGTTGATGTACTTAAAATTGTCGATATCGAGAAAAACCAACGCGGTGACACTGCGTTCGTCTGAGTGGTCAATGTCGTGCAGTTTTGCTCTGGCCCACGTTTCAAAGCTCCAACGATTCGCTAAGCCCGTCAGTTGGTCTAGGTAGGCTAACTCCTCAATCCCTTCTCGGTAAAGGGTTTGAATGTAGCTGACGACTTTTGCGTAGTAGTAGGAGAAGGTATGGCAGACAAAACTGATGGCTATCAAGGTGAACATGAATCGGCGTTCGATCATATCGCCAGTGGCAGGTAAGCCGTCTAAAAACGTAATGCCAAAGAAAACCAAAATCATGTAGGTAGCGCTAAAGAGTAAACCGACTTTGAACTCGTTAATCAAAATGATGGTTGCGACGATGGGGTAGAGCCACAATAACTTTCCGGAGGGCGCATCATTAAAAAGAAGCAGTAATAACCCCTCAAACATGATGACGGCGCTGAGCAGTAAATCGGCATATTTGTGATGCCTTTGCACTTTTATGAGATAGCAGATCCCTAAGCAGGCGATGGCACTGAAGGCATGTAAAACGCTTAACCCCCAATGATTTTCGAGCGATTGGACGATAGCGCCGTACACCAATAGTGTGGCGGCAATGCTAGAACACAGAAAAACGATTTTCTTTTTTCTCGTCGAGCGGATATCCGCCATTTCTTCTAGGCGAGCCCCGGCCAATGTCGACATCTTCTATCCCTACTTAAATTGATATGTACGTCTATTCTAGGCGGTATTTTAGCGATAAATAGAATAACAAAATCGCCAAATGTGAACTTAGTCATGTTGCGAGGTGATTGAATCTTGTAAGGAATTTTCTGGGTGTGACGACGCCAAGGGTTTTGTTTATTACGATATCTATCGATATGTAGCCTGCAATATGGTGATGACGGTTACAAAGTTACCTTGATGTGTGCACGTTGATAAATACAGATAATGCATAAAAACGGCTGTTAGCGAGTCGATTCTCAATTCGCTGAATGGCGTCATTTAACGGCGTTAAGCCACTTATCAACCGCGTACCTATTGAGCTCATTGTTCGTCAGTCGATGATCTCTAAGCTCCGTCAATGAGTCGCGTGGGCTTGAAAAATCATTAGAAATATTTTCCTCAAATGACAGGAATTATTGTTGTCGTTGTGACCAATCTCCGACTAAAATCCGCGCTGAATCTCAGTTTCATCTCAAACGAATCCCGAATTACTTTTTATAGACTGCCTCACAGTTCTCTGCGAGGCAGTTTTAGTTGTTGGAAAGGTTAAAAACATGCCTAAAAGCCAAAACATCAACCAACGAATGTCCATCGTGGCATTAGCTTGGCCGATTCTTGTCGAAATTTTGCTACGGACGGCTTTAGGAACCAGTGACGTGTTCATGCTCAGTGGCTACTCGGACAAAGCCGTATCCGCTGTTGGTGTGATCACGCAGATTACTTTTTTCTTAATCATCGTTTCGACGTTTGTCAGCAGCGGAACGGGGATTTTGATTGCCCAATACAATGGCGCAGGGCGCGAGCAAGAGTCTGTGAATGTCGGTGTAGCAAGTATGGCGCTGTCTGTCATCATCGGTGTGCTATTGAGTGTGATTGCCGTGCTTGGCGCGATATTCCTGCTCCCGTATTACGGTTTGGAGGCACAAGTCGAGCAATACGCACGTGAATATTTGCTGATCAGCGGAGCGATGACGTTCAACGTCACCATAGGCATAGTCTTTACGACCATTCTGCGTAGCCATGGCTATTCACGCTCTCCAATGGTGGTGAACTTGATCTCGGGTGTGTTCAACATCATTGGTAACTATATTGCGCTTTACCAGCCATTCGGTTTACCTGTGTATGGTGTGCAAGGTGTAGCAATAGCAACCGTCGTCAGCCAAGTCATCGGTACGTTAATGTTATGGTTTATTCTCGCTCGCAGCAGCATTGAACTACCGATGTCGACCATGAAACAAGTGCCCGCAGAGATTTACAAAAAGATCTTAAAAATCGGCGGTATGAACGCGGGTGAAGTGCTGTCTTACAACGTGGCGCAAATCTGCATTGTGTACTTTGTGGTGCAAATGGGGACGGCATCGTTGGCAGCTTTCACTTATGCGCAAAACATTGCCCGTTTCTCGTTTGCTTTCGCGTTGGCAATTGGTCAGGCTGCGCAAATTCAGACTGGTTACTACATCGGCAAAGGTTGGGTGAGCAGCATTTTAAAACGCGTACAAATCTACTTCTTAGTGGGATTTGTGGCATCAACGGCGGCAACCACACTGATTTACCTGTTTAGAGAAGAGATTCTGCGCGTATTTACCGATCAACCAGAGATACTCGCATTGGCAGGTTCGTTAGTCATGGGCTCAATTTTGCTCGAGGCCGGACGTGTGTTTAACCTGATTTTTATCGCGGGGCTCAAAGGCGCGGGTGACATCAAGTTCCCAGTGCAAATGGGGATTTTGAGTATGTGGGGACTAGGCGTGCTTTTCTCTTACATCTTTGGCATCCACTTGGGTTATGGCGTTTTAGGGGCTTGGATGGCAATCGCACTCGATGAATGGGTACGTGGTATCATCATGGCAAGGCGTTGGCGCTCTCAGGTGTGGACCAAGTTTAAGGTGAGCTAACGGTTTTCGGTATCGCGCATCGCGCATCACGCTTATTCTGTTGTTAGAAACCAAAAAAGGCACTGTTAGTCAGTGCCTTTTTGTTATTTAAAATCTGGAAGACGTTAGAATTCGCACTCAGCTTTGAACACCATGCGCTCTTTGCTGTATGGATGATCCAGCTCTAGCATCTCAGCATGCAGGTGTAAGCGATTCGCTTTTTCGCCGTATAAACCATCACCAACCATTGGCATGTTTAACCCCATGTGATGAGCACTGTGTACACGTAGTTGGTGAGTTCGCCCGGTTTTCGGATACATGTATACCTTGCTGCGTCCATCTTTGACTTCAATCAGTTGCCAGTAGGTTTCTGCATGTTTCCCGTGTTCAAAACACACCAGTTGACGTGGGCGGTCGTCGGGGTCACCACGCATTGGCAGTGAAATTTCCCCTTCCGGCTCGTTCAATACGCCTTCGAGCAGGGCCATATAACGTTTTTGTACGCCGCGAGCCATAAACTGTTTTTGCAGACTTTTGTTCGCGCGCTTAGTTAAGGCAAACGCCAAAATGCCAGAGGTTGCCATGTCGAGGCGATGAATCACAAACGGCCCTTCCACATCAGGGAACATCGCTTGTAGGCGAGTATAAGCAGAGTCTTTGATGGTTTTACCCGGCACTGAAAGTAAGCCCGAGGGCTTGTTGACGACGACCATAGCGTCGTCTTGGTAGATTATCTCTAGCTCTTTGTCTTCTGCCCAATTCTCCGCCAATGGGTTAGGTTCGACATCCAGTCCTTGCATCATATGGCCCAAAATCGGCTGACATTTGCTGTTGCACGATGGGTAGAATTTTTTGTGTTGGCGAACTTCAGACTTTGGCGAAACACCCCACCAAAATTCTGCCAACGCCAGCGGTTTGAATTCGTGTTTAAACGCGTATTGGATCAGTTTTGGCGCAGCACATTCCCCTGCACCTGCTGGTGGTATTGGGTTTGTGGTGTCCGCAAAAATGTCCACCAAGTCGCGTGCTTCGCCATGGCTGTTTAGGAAGCGGTATTGTTTATGCAGTTTGTGCTGTAAAGCGTTGGAGAGTGTCTTGCGCTGCTCTTTCAGGTGAGCAAGTTGCTGCTCTAACTCGGCCAATCGCGCTTCTTTGATTGCAAGCTTTTCATCCCACGCTTGCTTTAAGTATTTGAGAACGTTTTTCTCGGCGACACTTTGCTTACCCAACTCATTCAACAAGATTTTGAGATCATCGGCATTGAGCGTTTGCTCGCCCTGTTGGCGCTGTCGCTTGCGTGCGGCGCGGCCATCAATCATCACTTGGCGCTGTGTTTGCTCTTCTTGCTGATAAGCGGCTCGGTCGGCTTGGATTTGCGCTTTAAGCTCCGCCAATTCCGGATTCGCGGCACAGGTTTTGTACTCCGCATTGGCGGCGTTGATGGCATCTGTCTCTGCGCGGAAGAAGCCTTCATCGGTCAGCATGTCGTATACAGGAGGGACAAATCCTGGAATCAAGTTTTGGTCGGCAATTTTGCCAGAAAACGCACTTAAAAAGCCGAGCTCGCCTTGAGGGCTTTCTACCAGCAATACGCCAAACATTTTACCTCGCCCCGTTTCTTCATTAACCAAACCAAAATCGTGTTCGAAGTCGGTTTGCGCTAATAAGTGCTGCTGCAATTGCTTTGCGGCCATAACGCAAAGAGGATGCGGCGTGTAGTAGAACGGAAACGTAAACTGCGTTGGTAGTTCATAGTCAGAAGTATCAGCAGTAAAACGAGTAAAACAATGTTCAGGCGAGTGCATGGTGGGTATCCGCGCGAGTAAAAATTCGAGCGAGGATTGTACCTGTTTGAGTCAGGATTGCCATGTCGGTGTTGGCACTCGCTCTTGGATTAAGAACAAGAGCGAGTGGGGAAGAGCTTATTGCAGTTTTTGTAATGCAAGCTTCCACTGCGCCGGTTTGTCGTAGTAGGTCGAGTGCGGCAAGGTCAAGTACTCGCCATTTACTTCTGCAATTAGGGTTGGATAACCACCAACGTGTAACTGGCGCATCAACTGTCGGCTAGAGCGAATTCTCTCGTTTAGTTCGGCTTCGCTTAACGTCATGTTTTGCTCCCACACATCGTTTGCTAAACCTAGCGATTCTGCAATGGCTTTGAGCGTCGATGCTTCATTCACTTTTAACCCGAGCTGGTAATGCGCGGATTGGATGGCCTTTAGCATGTGCCATGGATTCAGCCCCATTTTCTCCGCACTCAAGATCGCTTGTGTTGGTAGGTAAGAATCAAGAACAAACGTATCTTCGCTTTTCACGCGTTGCAGATATGCTTCACCAAACGTTGCTCCGGTTTCGGTTGCGATACGAGCGTCACTGTTGATGATGTGCTGACGAAATTCAGATTCAATCGCGCGTTTCTCAATCATGCCGCCGGGATGAAGCTCTACCTTAAATTGAGAGGTGTCCATCAAGGCTTCGATGAGTGGTGATGCCCCGTAGCACCAACCACACATGGGATCGAAGAAGTAATGCACGGTTACCATGACATTTCACCAGTATGCACTTTCGCACCGATTTCTAGCGCGATTGGCAATTGAGCTTCTGGGTATTTCGCTGACATGGTGTCAATGAGTTGAACGCTGTTATTGCTGTGTTTTTTCGCTTGCTGAAAATCCTGCAAGTATTGTTGCGAGTAGCGAATGGTGTCTGCGTTCAGCTTTGTGCCTGCTTTCATGTGACCAGGAATGACCACTTGAGGTTTAAGCGCAAGCATCTCGCTAAGTTGTTGCTCCCAAGCATTGATGGCGGTTTGGTCAGCGGCATCGGCCATCCACAAATGTACGTTTGAGTACACGGCTACGTTACCTAGAATCGCTTTGTTATCTGGAATCCATAGGTAAGGGCGGTGTGCTGATGTGCCATGGTTACCACGAATTTCAATCTTATGACCTTCTAGCTCTAATGATGCTTTATCGTACGCGACAGGGATCACTGGTTTTACCGGTGCGTTTGCGCCCAGCTTTGGTCCCCAGTACGCCAGCTTTCCAGCCAATTTCTCTTGAATAATTTTTTGAACCGCAGGCGTTGCGATGATCTGCGCATCAGGGAACTGTTGGTGTAGGGCCTCTGCGCCAAAGTAGTAGTCTGGGTCCGCTTGGCTGATAAAAATGGTTTTAAGCGTTTTGCCTGAGTCCAACACTTTGGCGGCAATGCGCATCGCGTCAGCTTTGGTGAAGCCAGTGTCGATGACCATGGCGTCAGTCTCACCGTATACCAAGGTTGAGTTAACGTGGAAGCTGTTACCGTCGGCGTTGTAAACCTCAAGAGTAAGGGGAGAGTGGTTTGCCGCTAGGACAGGGCTTGCCATTAAAACGGATGCAGCAATCAAAGTGAATTTTTTCATAATAAGCTCCTAAAGAATTTGGGGCCAAGCGACGATGGCTTGGGAACGGGAGCTATATTAGGAAATTGATACGCTCGGAAAAATACACAATAATGTGCATCACTATTTCTTATTTCGAGCAAATGTATGGACAGAGTAACGGCAGCAAAAGTATTTGTGGATGTGGTGTATTCTGGCAGTTTTACTGCGACCGCAGAGCGGTTAGACATGTCTCGGCCTATGGTGACTCGTTATGTAGAGGCGATGGAGAACTGGCTGCAAACTCGTTTGTTGCACCGCACCACGCGCAAGGTGTCGCTCACCACCGCAGGGGAGCGCAGCTTGCCTCAGATTGAGCGCTGGTTAAAACAGGCCGATACGTTGACGTCGAACATTGCCGTTGATGGTGAGCTGTCCGGAAAAATCCGTCTCGCGTCTAGCACTTCATTTGGATTCTCACAGTTGATCCCAGCTGTAAACAGTTTTATGCAAAAGCACCCCAAAGTGCATATCGACATAGATCTGCAAGATTCAGTGAGTGATCTAACCGAGCAACGTATCGATCTGGCAATCCGAATTGCGTCAGATCCCGATCCTTCTTTGATTGGTAAGCCGATTGCGGTGTGTGAATCGGTGTTGGTGGCATCGCCACAATACTTGCAAACTCACCACGCGATCGCGCATCCGCGAGATTTATCTTCACACGACTGTTTGGGTTACAAAAACTTTGAGCGTCACGTGTGGCATTTGTCTCAGGGCGACCAGTTCGAATCAGTGGGAATTGAGTGTCGCCTAACCAGCAATGAGGCCACGGCGTTATTGCATGGCGCGTTACAAGGCATGGGTATTTCGATGCTGCCAACCTATTTGAGCAATATCTATCTGCAATCGGGTCAGCTTGAGTCGGTGTTGCCGAATTGGAAGCCAAATGATCTCAACATTTATGCGCTGTATTCATCGCGTAAACACTTGTCTCCTGCGGTGAGAGCCTTCATCGATCACAGTGAAGATTACTTTAAACTGCACCCTTGGTAATCGCGAAAGGCGTCGTTATCCCGACTTGAGATTCATACAAGATCCTGTACCTTACATGGATATATTTTTCGCAGCGTCATTTAGAGTTTTAGTTAATGTCACAAGTTCGCATCAAATTTATTGCTTCCGATATGGATGGCACTTTGCTTGACCAATACGGTCGTTTGGATCCAGAGTTTTTCGACCTGTTTTTGCAACTGGAAGAGCAAGGCATTTTGTTCTCCGCTGCGTCTGGTCGTCAGTATTACAGTCTGCGAGACACGTTCGCGCCAATCAAAGATCGAGTGTTGTATGTGGCCGAAAACGGCACCTTGGTGATGTACCAAGACAAAGAGCTCTACAGTTGCACCATTCCTAAAGCGGAAGTGGCGGAGATTGTGCAAGCGGCTCGTGAAATTGACGGAGCGAACATCGTATTGTGTGGCAAGCGCTCGGCGTACATCGAAACGCATGATCAGCAATCACTGGAAGAGTTTCAAAAGTACTACCACCGCTGTGAATATGTGCCGGATTTGCTTGAGGTCGAAGACGAGTTCATCAAGGTAGCGATTTGTCACTTTGACGGTTCGGAAGAGCTCCTGTTCCCGACCATGAACACGAAGTTTGGCGCAACGCATAAAGTTGTAGTGAGCGCAAAAATTTGGCTGGATGTGATGAATGCCGAGGCGTCTAAAGGTGCGGCCATTCAGCATCTTCAAGAGACGATGAATTTTACTCCGGCAGAAACTATGACGTTTGGTGACTACCTCAATGACCTCGAAATGCTGCAAGTCAGTGAGCATTCGTACGCGGTTGCCAACGCGCACGAAGAGATTAAGAAAATTGCTCGTTATTCTGCGCCAAGCAACCAAGAGGCTGGGGTACTCAAAGTGATTAAAGAGAAAGTATTAGCGAAGTAACGCTCATTCTTTCGATGTTATTTTCTTCTTCACGTAAAAAGCCCCGCAGTGTATGCGGGGCTTTGTTTTTTGGGGGGAGTAAGGTTCCCGTTTTAGCGTACGTACTTGGCGGTTGCACTGACTAAAAAGTGTTGCAATTTCCCGTCTGATTTTGGCACCCACAAGTCGTTATGATAATGGTAAATACGGCCATTGACGGTCACAGACAAGGTATTATCATCCGTTTTCTCCATGCGAATAAACTGATCCGAAGTGACCAAAAACGGCTCTTGCTCTTCAATGCTCTGACCCGTTGCCAATACGAAGTAGCCGAATCGGTTACCAGCATCCGGATCGGTTGAGTAGATTCGATGTCCAACGAGGCTGTAGTCGTCGTTGAGTGCCTGCTCAAGCGTTTTTTGCCCGATGGTTTCGTGCGATGGGATAAATACCCAAGCCAACACACCTGCCGCAATGACTGCCAGTAGAAGCAATACTTGCATGAACTTTCTCATCATAAATACCGTTTAACGTTGAAATTTCATTTTGTACATGCGCTTATCCGCTATGCTGATAAGAAAGTCAACATTATCGCTGTCACTTGGGTAGTGCGCGACGCCAATACTGGTCGACAGTGACGATACGTTGTTTGCGTTCAGAACCGGAGTATCAAACACGGAATGGATGTGTTTTTTCGCCTCCTCTGCATCGACGTCTGAGGACTCAATCACGACAGCAAACTCGTCTCCACCCATCCGATAGGTACTGAAGCTATCAATATTCATGTCTTTCAATCGCTTGGCAATTTCGCACAACACTGTATCACCAGCTTGGTGGCCGTACGTGTCATTCACGTTTTTGAACCCGTTTAGATCCAACAGACACAAAGAAAAAGCCGTTCGGTTGCGAGTGTTATTTCTCAACGTGACAAACAGAGCATTACGGTTGCCAAGGCCAGTAAGGGGGTCACTCAACGCCAGCTTACGATGGAAGTGCGATTCTCTGTAGAAGAAGTAAGTCAGCGACAAAATCGACAAGACGAAAGTGGCAAACAGCATGTATTGCGCTTTCATCAATCGTTGGCTTTCATCTTTTTGTGTCTCGTACACTTGGCTGGTTAAGCGAAAGTTCTGGTTCACAAACTCCACTAAGTTTAAATACAGCGTTTGAGTGGCGCGATAAAACTGAGCTGCCGCTTGGCTGTCGCCGGTTTTGGCTTCCACCAACAGTGGTTCTAACTCTTTAAACTCATTAAACAGTTGCAAAAAATATTGCTGAATGTGATTGCGAGAAAAAAAGGTGTAGACGTCTTTACTATTTATTAATAAATCAAAACGGCTCCAAGCAAGCTCATACTGAAGTTCTGCACCTTCTATTTTTAAAACATTTTCGTCCAGTCGACGAGCTTCACTGACGAGCTCAGAAAGTTCTTTCGATAACTGGAATAAAAACCATGTCGCTTGTTTTTGCTCATCAGTAAAACTTTGCGCTAAGACCCGAGTTTGTTGGAGCAATATGACATTTGCGAGCAATAAAGAAGTGGCAAAAACCAAAAGGAGCATTTTGCTGGTCGTCGAATAATTTTTTTGTTTAATTGGGTAAGCTTCTGATAACTTCATTATTTTTGTTTTATTTTCATCTCATTAACTTGCCACACCATTTGGGCATGATATTCATTGTGATCCAATTCAGGATATTGACTGAGAGGGTATATCACCCAGTAAGGGCCTTTATTTCTCACTTTGATGTAATGATGATCTTGCTGGTACGCCAAAATTGGCTGATAACGAACAATATCTTTGCGAGATAAGGTGGAGTGATAGTTGTTTAAACTGCCGATATCGACTTGCTCTGGAATGCTTCCATAAACATGAGTCAGCAGCGTGCTGAGCTTTACACCAAGAAACTCTGAAGATTGTTGAATCCAAGGTAAATCAGTGGTGTAGCTGGTGGTTGGGAGAGATTGAAGCTCTTCCAGTTTAAGTGTGACGCTAGGTTGCTGAGGACTACTAAAAGTAATGGAATTGGCAGAAAGGAATGGTGCGAACAGCAGCAAACTGAGTGATACAATTTTTTTCATCATACGCCCTTTTGTTTTTTATTCTTTTTACCGAGCTAGAACAAAAAGTTGCTAGCGGTAAATTATTTATGATTTTAATGACAAAGCCAACCGTATGAGATTTTATAATATGTTATGTTTGAAAAGTAACTGTAGGTTTACTTCACGTCAAGGTTCTTTAGTGACTTCTTAATTAAAAGGTCATTAAAAAGAAATTATTATCGAGTTATATGACGATTTAACGTCATTTAGCCGAATTTCAATGAAAATCCATACCATTCTCACTTAATGAACTCTCGCTCAGAACTAAGATTGAATTTAAGATTTAAATAATGAGCTCAACATGTTTGGTGTGCGTTGGGTTTTATTGGAATAATTGCACTTATTTATTAAATACGTCATACAATAAAGCCACCTAATTTGGTGGCTTTATTTTTATATATCATCAAGTTATTTTTATTGTTATTTACGCAAATAAATATTTTGCGTGAAAGTTTAAATGATTGTCTATAAAGCTCGATATAAAGTAATAACTGTGGTCGTAGCCAGATTGCATTCTCAGATTCAATTCTGAACCGTGTTGTTTTGCTGCGGCTAATAAGACTTCCGGTTTGAGTTGCTCACTCAAGAAACCGTCCGCACCGCCTTGATCAACCAAAATTGGTAAGGGTGATTTTTCTTTCTTCAAAAGCTCACTTGCATCGTATTGCTTCCAACTTTCGATATCAGTGCCCAAGTATGCGGTGAATGCTTTTTGTCCCCACGGACACTGCATTGGGTTGCTGATTGGGCTAAATGCTGAAATCGAGCGGTATAGTGTCGGATTCTTAAGGCCAATGGTGAGCGCACCGTGTCCGCCCATGCTGTGACCAGAGATTGATTTCACATCCGATACTGGGAAGTTGGCTTCGATGATGGCTGGCAGCTCTTGCGTGACGTAGTCGTACATATGGTAATGCAGTGACCACGGTGCTTGAGTGGCGTTGAGGTAAAAGCCTGCGCCTTGGCCTAAGTCGTAACTTGCATCATCGGCAACGCCTTCACCACGCGGGCTGGTGTCCGGAGCAATGATGGCAATCCCAAGTTCTGCCGCCATACGAAATGCGCCGGCTTTCTGCATAAAGTTTTCATCGGTGCAGGTTAAGCCCGACAACCAGTATAAAGCGGGTACTGGGTTGGATTTGGTTGCATTCGGCGGCAAGAAAATCGCAAAACGCATGGTGCAGTTCAACGCTTTAGAATCGTGCGTATATTGTTTGTGCCAACCGCCAAACACTTTGGTTTGGCTTACATTTTCAATGGTCATGGATAAACTCTCTAACAACAGAATGAATTCAGGCTCCCCTTACGGAGAGCCTGAGTCAGCATTACTTATCCATATGGATAACGGTACGGATGCTCTTACCTTCGTGCATCAGATCAAATGCTTTGTTTACGTCTTCCAAGCCCATCGTGTGAGTAATGAACTCTTGTAAGCCAAACTCACCCGCCATGTAGCGGTTTACGATTTCTGGAAGCTCAGAGCGACCTTTCACGCCACCGAACGCACTGCCGCGCCATACACGACCCGTAACCAGCTGGAATGGACGAGTTGAGATCTCTTGACCTGCACCCGCAACACCGATGATCACCGACTCACCCCAACCTTTGTGACAGCACTCAAGCGCTTGACGCATTACGTTGACGTTACCGATACATTCGAATGAGTAATCCACACCACCATCCGTCATTTCAACAATCACTTCTTGAATTGGTTTGTCGAATTTTTGTGGGTTGATGACGTCTGTAGCACCAAGTTGTTTAGCTAGGTCGAATTTGCTTTCGTTGATGTCGATACCGATGATGCGGCTTGCACCTGCCATGCGCGCACCGATGATCGCTGAAAGACCGATGCCGCCCAGACCAAAGATCGCAACCGTGTCGCCTTTTTCAACTTTTGCAGTGTTCAGAACCGCGCCCATACCAGTCGTTACGCCACAACCTAGTAGACACACTTCTTCAAGAGGCGCTTGCTTGTTCACTTTGGCTAATGAAATTTCAGGCAGCACTGTGTACTCAGAGAAAGTAGAACAACCCATGTAGTGGAAGATGGTTTCACCGTTGATAGAAAAACGGCTTGTACCATCTGGCATCAGACCTTTACCTTGTGTTTCACGAACGGCCTGACAAAGGTTGGTTTTGCCCGATTTACAGAACTTACACTCGCCACATTCAGCGGTGTAAAGAGGAATCACGTGGTCGCCAACCTCAACGCTGGTAACACCTTCGCCAACCATTTCAACAATACCGCCACCTTCGTGACCAAGAATCGAAGGGAAGATGCCTTCTGGATCGTCGCCTGACAGAGTGAACGCATCAGTATGACAAACACCTGTCGCGACGATGCGCACTAGCACTTCACCCGCTTTAGGAAGCTGTACATCCACTTCTTCCATTTTCAGTGGCTCGCCAGCCGCCCACGCAACCATTGCCTTGGATTTGATGTGAGTTTGACCAGGTTTGATTTCAAGAGTCATTGGATTTTCCTTTATATTCTCAGTATATGGAGTGACGTAATAAGCGTAGTTAAGGTTTGCTTCCTGCGCTGCGTCGTTTTGTTGGTGTCCATTCTAGGTGTTTCAATAAAAATGATAATCCGTCCATTTTGAAAATGATTTTTACATATACGTAATAATGTTAAGGTGAGTGGACAACAAGAGTGTGATGCCTCCTCAAAACAGAAGGGAAAACGGAAAAGGCGATTGACCTGAGGTTAGGTAGAGGGACTAGAGTAGAAAACAATCAACCCATCAGATAAGTAAGAGTGATTATGAATAAGACGGATCTGAACGCCTATTTAACTAAGCTCGGTTTGCCGAGTGAGTTACCCGCCGATTTGGAGTCATTGCACAAGATTCACGTAGCGCAGCACCGTTGCCTGCCGTTTGAGAACTTTGATATTTCGTTGCAGCGTGGCATCTCTGTTGAGATTGAAGACATCATTCAAAAAACCGTGTATCACTCCCGTGGTGGCTACTGCTTTGAACTGAATGGCTTAATGCTCGATGTGCTCAAGACCCTCGGGTTTGAAGCGCGCAGCTTACTTGGGCGTGTTCACGTGATGGGGACGCCGACAGGTCGCAGCCATCAAATCACGTTGGTGACGCTGGATGAACAAGCATGGATTGTCGATGTAGGCTTTGGCTCCAATACGCCGCGCGCGCCATTGCCGTTTATCCTCAACCAAGTGATTCAGACGGATTTACAAACCTTCCGCTTTGTTGAAGATGCCCAGTTTGGTTACTTCCTTCAAGTGTTGTCAACGGACGGAACGGACACGTGGAATAACCTTTATAGCTTCGATTTAGAGTTTGTGTTTGCGGGTGATATCACGTGTGGCAACTTTTTTACCTCCACTTCTCCTCACTCGCGTTTTACCAGCGCAAGAGTCGCGGCGAAAGCAACAGAAAGTGGGTTGGTGACATTGCTTAACTACACACTCAAATACACCAGCGAAGGTGAGCAGACAGAATTGGAGTTAGAGCCAGGCCAAGCCTATCTGGATGCATTGAAAGAATACTTCGGCATTGAGCTTGATGCGCAGTACGGCGATCTTCGTCCGTTGCCTGACGCCTAAAATTCTCACGTTTTCAAAGCGTAGCGCGACGAGAACATTTTCATCACTATTTGTCTAAAAGAGGTCGACAGGAATACAGCATGGCGAATTGGGAAGGGGTCAGCGAATTTGTTGCTGTGGCGGAAACCAACAGTTTTACCGGAGCAGCAGCTAAGCTGAAAACATCGGTGGCACAAATCAGTCGTCGGGTATCGGCACTTGAAGAACGACTTGCGGTGAAATTGCTGCATCGCACGACGCGAAAAGTCTCCCTGTCCGAAGCCGGACAACTCTATTACCAGCAGTGTAAACATTTGGTGGAAGGGTTAGAACTGGCCGAGCTTGCCGTAACGCAAATGCAGACCGAACCGCGCGGTTTACTGCGCGTGACGGCTCCTGTGACGTATGGGGAAATGAACCTCGCGCCGCTTTTGCATCAGTTTTTGGAAAAGTACCCGCGTGTGGATCTTGATTTAGTGCTGACCAACCAAAAGCTGGATTTGATTGAGCAAGGTGTGGACGTAGCGATTCGTCTTGGCCGCTTGCAAGATTCCAGCATGATCGCCAAGCGTCTTTCCTCACGTCAAACCTACGTGTGTGCCAGTCCGATGTACTTGGAGCGTTTCGGTGAGCCACATACGTTGTCGGAATTGGGACGGCATCAGTGCTTGGTTGGCTCGGTCGACTATTGGCACTTTAAGGAAAATAAACGCGATAAATCTTTACGTGTGTCGGGACGGATAAAATGCAACAGCGGTTTTGCTTTGGTGGACGCAGCGAAACGCGGGCTTGGTTTAGTGCAGCTGCCGGATTACTACGTTCAAGAAGCGTTAGATAGTGGTGAGTTAGTCGAAGTACTGACCGATTACCGCGACGATCGCGAAGGCATTTGGGCGCTGTATCCGCAAAGTCGCAATTTGTCGCCAAAAGTGCGGTTATTGATCGACTTTTTGGCGCAAGAGTTGGCGTGATCAGCGCATCAACTGACGCAACGTGACATCCGGAAGCGCGGTCAGTTTTTTACTTTGCACCAAGAACAATTCCGCGCACGCCAAGGCATCACTGGCGGCTGAGTGCGATAAGTACCCCGGCAGGTGATAGTAGCGGCGCAAATCGTCTAACTGATAACTGCTGTGCGCGCCGCTTTTCCCTGCGTAGCTAAACTGCTTTTCGATTTGCAGCGTGTCGACAAAATACGCGGGGAAATCCTCTACTTGGTAGCGAGAGGAAAAATAAGCGTGAATGAAGGCTTTTTCAATGCAGCATCCGTGGGCGAGCACTACTTTTCCTGTGATGCGTTCCAACAACCGATTCATGCCTTCATCCAATGGCAGTCCTTTGGCGAGATCTTGCGGAGTTAAGCCATTAATTTTCGCTGTTTCTGGTTTGATGAATTGTCCATGACAAATGTACCACTCTTTGGAGCTGGCGATATCAATGCCGTCCAGCGTTAGGTCAACTACGCCAATCGATAAGATTTTATCGCCTTGTGCGTCCACGCCTGTGGTTTCAAAGTCCAACGCAACAAAACTCAAATCCCTCAAGGTCGTTGAGTCATCCACCAAAGGCCGTTGAAGATAGTCTTTCAGCACCATTGGCCAATCGTCAATAACGTGAATGGCTTGGCGTTTTTGCTCAGGAGAGAGCGGCGTTTCCCACCGCTTAAACCAACGTTTAATCATGGTTACGCCCCTTTCACAAACTTCAGTTTCGCGACATCTTGCAGCTCACTGATGATCTTAAATGCATCTTTTAAGTGCTTGCGTTCAAAGCTACTGAAATCATCGGGTGCGATGTGGTTGTCAGGTGTGGTGCCTGCCAGAATCGCATTGAGTTGATGACGGAAACGTACCTGAGTAATAAAGCGATAAGCGCCAATGATGTTTTCAACACTGTCTTTCGACAATGTTCCGTGCTGGGCTGCGTAGCGAAAACGCTCTTCTGTGCCAGTTAACGAGCCGCCAGCGGCAAGACTGAAAATACGCGCCAGATCGATGATCAGATTCAAGGCGTACTTTTTGATGTTTAACGTGTTGCTGTTTTCCCCACCTTTTTCCAACACCAAATTGTTGAAAATGCCAAGTGGCGGCTGAGTGTCAATCGCATCGCGCACCAAAGCCGGAATAAAGCTCGGGCTCTTTTGAATGCAATCATGCAAGTGTTGTTGGATTTGGTCGACAAACTCGCGGTTGCCGTGAATGGCACGCACTTCAAGGAATACGCTAATGCTCAATAATTTGTTGTATTCTGGGCTGGCCACCCATTTCTGATAGTACTCTTTCCAACGACGAATTGGCTGACACCACTTTGGTGACGCTGCCATGTACTTGCCGTCACAAAGCGGATAACCGCACGCCGCTAAACCATTACACACCCGCATGGCAAGGTGAGTGAAGTACAGTTTATGTTCTTCGGTGGCGTCATCGGAAAGCACAATCGCACTGTCTTGGTCTGACAGCATGTGCACTTCGTTACGGGCGTGAGAGCCTGCAACCAACCACGCGTAATCACATGGCGGTGGGCCCAACAGTTCTTCATTGAGCTGGATGATGCGGCGCGTGAAAGCGTCCATGATCATCGACATCACTCGACCCTGAATTTCCGCACTCACACCGCTTTCCACCAACGCTTGGAAAATGGTTTGACGTTCTTCTTTCAACGCCGCCAGCGCGTTGAGTGAACTCGCGTATTTGATTTTCTCAATTAAGAACAAAGACTGCGTGCGGTGGTTATGCACTAAATGTGTTGTCGTTAGAAGTCCTTTCACTTGCTTACCATGTACCACGGGCAAACAGCGAATGTTGTATTGCAGCATCAAGGAAATGGCTTGAATCACTTTAGCATCGTCTTCGATCAACACGGGGTTTGGCGTCATCACGTCGGCAATGGGTTGATTGGTATCCATGTCTTGCGCGACGACCGATTTCGTCATATCTCGGTCGGTGACTAAGCCAATAATTTCGCCTTCTTTCATCACAACGGCACAGGAGCTGCGTTGTTTGCCGCACATGGTTTGCGCCACACTGCGGATAGAGTCGTTCACATCGACAATCGCAATGTTTTCGCTGGCGATCTCGCCAACAGTACGAAAGAACAGCCCTTTTTCTTCTTTCCGACAAACGTACTTCACCGCAGAACTCAAGCGCACATTGGCTTGGGCGGCAAAATAGTCGGCAAATTCTGGGTGTTCTTCGCTGACCAGTTTTAGCTCAGAATGGGGGATCAAATAGAGCAATGAATCTTCAATCGCTTCCGCTTGGTAACCATCTTCGGCATTTTCGAGTGGGTCGAGGAAAGTAAAACCAAATTGGTCATCTTGCCCAAGGCGTGCACGCAGTTCGCCATTAGGCGTGCGCTGTTCAATGGCACCGGTTCGGATGATGTAGAGGTAACGTTGATCGCACAAGGCGCTAAAACCGATGGTTTCACCCCTCACGAGGTACTTGACCTTGACGGAGTTCGCGATGCTTTCAACCACAGGTTCTGGCAGTTTATCAAAGGGGTCAATTTTGATTAAAAAGTCGAAGATGTTTGGAGTGACGGATGTGCCCATGGTTTACCTCTAAAATGAACCGGTGTTTCAACATTGTTCTAAGTGGCAAAAAAAGCAGCCTCGCGGCTGCCTATTGTTTCTGATTATGCCGGGTAATCGTGGTAACCCAATTGCTCAGAAATGTTTTTACCTGCTTGATGCAGTAAGCCGACGTAATATTCCATTCTCTCTTCATCGAAACGGATGGTTGGGAATGAGATAGACAAGCCAGCAATGATTTGACCAAAGCGGTCATAAATCGGCGCAGCGATACAACGAAGACCTGGTTCTTGCTCTTCGTTATCTTCTGCATAGTGGAAATCGCGCACTTTCGCCAATTCTTCTAGCACTTGATCGGTGTTTTCCAATGTTTTTTCTGTGTGCTTAATGAACTCGACATCGCTCAATACGTCACGAACGAAGCTCTCGTCGCGCTCAGAAAGCAGCACTTTACCAATCGCAGTACTGTAGAGCGGATTGCGACGACCGATGCGCGATTGCATGCGTAGGTTGTAGCCAGAGTCGATTTTGTGGATGTAAATGATGGCATTTTCATCCAGCGCACCAAGGTGCAAGGCTTCGTTGGTTTGTTCTGAAATGTGGCGCATTTCTTTGTCGGCCAGTTCGATCAGATCGACGTACTCAAGCGATTTTGCGCCTAACTCGAACAGCTTAAGTGTTAGAGAGTACTTATCCGCTTCGCCTTCTTGAGACACGTAACCGAGCGATTTCATGGTTTGCAGAAAACGGTAAGTAGTCGCTTTCGACATCATTAGACGTTGTGAAAGCTCTGAAACGCCGATGGCTTTCTGTTCACCAAGTGCTTGAAGAATATGAAAAACCTTAAGTACTGACGAAACCGCTTCAGGCTGAGTCGACTTTTCCATTGTTGCCCCTTTCATTCTTAGTTTTCTGCATTATATCGCTGAAAAATTTAAGAACCAGTATTTTTAAAATGCCTTTTCAAAAATTTGAAACCGCGCAATTAAAGAATCCAGAAAAACAAGATCGCAATCAATATTTTTAAAACGCCTTTTCAAAAAAAATTGCAAACAGTTTCTTTTTGGGTCAGGATGAATGCATACAAAGTGACATGGCCAAGACGCCAAATCACGACATTACCTACTATTGAGGAAAACGACATGATTCTTGATTCATTTAACCTTGAGGGAAAAGTGGCCATTGTTACTGGTTGTGACACTGGTCTTGGTCAAGGTATGGCGCTTGGTCTAGCAAAAGCGGGCTGTGACATTGTTGGCGTAAACATCAGCGAACCAACAGAAACGATTGAGAAAGTAGAGGCTGAAGGCCGTAAGTTCGTCGATATCCGCGCTAACTTAATGAAACTAGACGACATCCCAACTATCGTTGACCGCGCAGTAACCGAACTTGGTCGCATTGATATCCTAGTGAACAACGCGGGCATCATTCGTCGTAACGACGCCATCGAGTTTTCTGAGCAAGATTGGGATGACGTAATGAACATCAACGTGAAGTCTGTGTTCTTTATGTCTCAAGCGGTTGCAAAACAGTTCATCGCGCAAGGTGAAGGCGGCAAGATCATCAACATCGCATCAATGCTTTCTTTCCAAGGCGGTATTCGCGTGCCTTCTTACACTGCGTCTAAAAGTGGCGTAATGGGTGTGACTCGCCTAATGGCAAACGAATGGGCAAGCCACGGCATCAACGTAAACGCGATTGCTCCGGGTTACATGGCAACCAACAACACGGCGGCATTGCGTGCCGATGAACAGCGCAACAAAGAAATCGTAGACCGTATTCCTGCTGCTCGTTGGGGTACGCCAGAAGATCTAGCTGGCCCTTGTGTATTCCTAGCGTCTAAAGCTGCGGATTACATCAACGGCTACACCATCGCAGTAGATGGTGGCTGGCTAGCGCGCTAATCGAGTTGCGAGAAGGTGATGGTGGATACCACGATATTAGCGCAAGCTTTAGGGTTTATTAGTTTTGGTTTGGGATTCTCCGTCTTCTACCAGAAGAATGACAGGCACCTAAAAATCTTGATGCTGATTTTTAACCTCAATCATCTTCTCCACTTTTTATTGCTGGGTTCGATGGTCTCTGCGCTGAGCGCATTGCTGTCGGCGCTCAGAACGACCACGGCGATTTTTGTCTCGTCGAAACGAGTCGCTGCTGTCTTTATTGTGATCAGTTTAGTCAGTGGCTTTTGGGTAGCAGAGCAATGGCGTGATTTATGGCCGATTATCGGGACGGTGATTGGTACATACTCGGTGTTCTGCTTGTCAGGGATCAGGATGCGCATTGGCTTTTTGCTCGGCGCGTCTTGCTGGCTAACCAATAATATTCTGGTGGGTTCCATTGGTGGAACGCTGTTAGAAATGACCGTGATCGTGATGAATTTATTGACGATTTATCGCTTACATCGTCAGCAATCAGAATCCATGATTAATCAATCAAGTTATTAGGTGAACCATGTTCGTATTTAACCAAGACATTCCGATGGAAGATCTCGGCGAGGGGATTTCACGCAAAGTACTGGCACACAGCGACAACATGATGTCGGTAGAAGTGCACTTTGAAGAAGGTGCAATTGGTGCGATGCACTCACACCCGCACGAGCAGCTGACTTACGTGCTTTCTGGTGAGTTTGAATTCACCATCGGTGATGAGAAAAAAATCGTCAAAACGGGCGATACTATGTACAAAGAACCAAACATTGAGCATGGCTGCGTTTGTCTGAAAGCGGGTGTACTTATCGATACTTTCACCCCAATGCGCAAAGATTTTGTTTAAGAATTGAAATTTGAATGCGGAGTTTCCGCAGGAGTAACACATGAAAATTGCACTAATGATGGAAAACAGCCAAGCAGCGAAAAACGCAATGGTGGCTGGCGAGCTTAACTCTGTAGCAGGTGGCCTTGGTCACGATGTTTTCAATGTTGGTATGACGGATGAAAACGACCATCACCTAACTTACATTCACCTAGGTATCATGGCGAGCATTCTGCTGAACTCAAAAGCTGTGGACTTCGTGGTAACTGGTTGTGGTACTGGCCAAGGTGCATTGATGTCTTGCAACCTACACCCTGGCGTTGTTTGTGGTTACTGCCTAGAGCCATCAGACGCGTTCCTGTTCAACCAAATCAATAACGGCAACGCGATTTCTCTAGCATTTGCGAAAGGTTTTGGTTGGGCGGGTGAATTGAACGTTCGTTACATCTTCGAAAAAGCGTTCACAGGCAAGCGCGGCGAAGGTTACCCAATTGAGCGAGCAGCACCTCAGCAAGCGAACGCAGCTATCCTAAACAACGTGAAATCAGCGGTAGCAAAAGACGTGGTTGAAGGTCTACGTGCTATCGACCAAGAGCTAGTGAAAACTGCAGTAGGCAGCACGCAATTCCAAGAGTGTTTCTTCGCGCACTGCCAAGTACCTGAAATTGCAGAATATGTGAAGTCGCTACTAGACTAAGCACTCATTTTATCGGGAAATAGGTTAAGGCCAGCCATTGTGCTGGCTTTTTTTGTTTTTAAGCCGGAGAAAATGCCATGCACGTTGCGCCGATTACTTCACTACAGACTTGGTTTCCTGAGCATCCCGTTTTGCCTTTGTGGTCTGAGCCTCAAATCCCCTCCCATCTGGTGCAAAGTTATCAAGAAAGAAATCCGAACGAGTTGTTACCAGATCGCGCTGTGTTTGACATCACGCATCCCGAAATTGTCGTGTTTGAACCAGAGCAATCCAACGGGATGGGTATTTTATTGATGCCCGGTGGCGGTTATCAGCGAGTCTCGGTGGATAAAGAAGGGGCGGACAGCGCACACGTGTTGAACCAAGCAGGTTTTACCGTGTTTGTGATGACCTATCGCATGCCAAACGAAGGGCACGAATTTGGATCTTGGACGCCACTGGCGGACGCGCAGCGAGCAATGCGTTTGGTGCGTCGGTTGCCTTTGGCGTCTCACTTATCATCGATTGGTGTTTTAGGTTTCTCGGCTGGAGGACACGTTGCAGCGAGCTTAGCGACGAATCACGCATTGGATATTTATCCTCTTCAAGATGAGGCGGAGCGTGTATCTGCCAAGCCCGATTTTTGCGCTTTGATGTACCCGGTGATCAGTATGAATACCGACATCGCGCACATGGGCTCGCGTGCCGAGTTACTGGCTAATTTGGAACGTGAATCTGACCTTCTCCGATTCTCGCTAGAAAAACAGGTGACGTCAGACATGCCGCCTTGTTTTCTTTTACATGCCAGTGACGATACTGCTGTGAGTGTGGAAAACAGCGTCGTGTTTTGGCAAGCACTTCGCCAGCACGAAATCTCGACCGAAATGCACTTGTTTGAGCAAGGTAAACACGGTTTTGGCATTCGCGATGCACAAGGTTTGCCTGTCGCGGCGTGGCCGCAATTGCTCGCTGCATGGCTAAAAAATCTGGCCGAGAAAGCACGCAGATAGATCAAGTTCACGAAATAAATGAACCGTCGT
>NZ_JAPEID010000033.1:0-57507 GCF_028823755.1 Vibrio sp. VP6 | reverse complement strand
TTTACACTCGAAGGCCCAATTGACCATGCGAGTAACAGTGACGAACTGACGCTGAGCTTCCCAATCATCGCGACGGATTTTGATGGTGACACCACTTCTGCCACGATTCCTGTGACCATTGTTGATGACCAACCAGTGATCACAAATGTTGAGCCAATCACGGTCGATGAAGATGACTTGATCAACCTTGGTTCTGATCAAAAAGATGCGCTTTCCATAGACGGTAAGTTCACTACGACTCAAGGCTCGGATAGTGTCGTCCGTTATCAGCTCGATGCGAGTGCGATGCCTGTTGATGGGCTTACTTCGCAAGGCGTTGCCGTAACCATGACTGAAACTGCAAACGCAGATGGCAGTTTTACTTACACAGCAACCGCGGGTGCGAATGCTGTGTTTACGCTCGTTGTAAAACCGGATGGCAGTTATAATTTTACCCTTGAAGGGACACTTGACCATCCAATCGGTGCAGATGAGCTAACGCTGAATTTCCCTATTATCGCGACCGATTTTGATGGCGACACCACGAGCGCGACGATTCCAGTCACGATTGTTGATGATCGACCAACACTCGATGGTATCGACGCAAACAGCGTACTCACAGTAGACGAAGATGATTTGCCAACGGTGGGTTCTGATGGCAATGAACCAACGAGTATTATTGGTAAGTTTGTCGCGACAGAAGGTGCGGACCATATCGTCGAGTACCATATCGTTGACTTGAACACGCCAGTTCAAGGCTTAACGTCTGGTGGGCAATCACTGACTCTCGTTGAAGTTTCTAATTCAGGTGGCGTATCCGTTTATGAAGCCATTATTGATGGAACAACAACACCTGCTTTTCGAGTGACGTTGGATGTTTCTGATGGCAGCTACAAGTTTGAACTACTTGAGCCACTCGATCATCCAACCGCGAATGGTCAAAACGACATCGTCATCAACCTTCCTATCGCAGCGACGGATTTTGATGGTGATGTTTCGAATACTCTCACGTTGCCGATCACTGTTGTGGATGACGTACCAACCATCGACGGTTTGGCTCAGGGTAGTGAACAGACCGTCGATGAGGACGACCTACCGCAGGGTACTGACCGTACTCAAGACACCATCATCGGTGGTACCTTCGATGTAACAGAAGGGGCAGACCAAGTCACCTCGATTCAACTGAGTGATTTGACGACGCCAGTTAGTACATTGATGTCTGGCGGAGAGGCAATCACCTTAGTCTTAACGTCCAGTACTGGCGGGGTGAATGTTTATCAAGGTATCACGGTTAATTCTCAAGAAGTGGTGTTTGAGTTAACTCTGAATGCGTCAAATAGCTCCTATGAGTTTGATCTTAGAAAACCACTTGATCATCCTGATGGTAATCAGCAAAACAATATTATAATCGAACTGCCAATCACCGTGACTGACGGTGATGGCGATGTATCACCAGTGTTCACGTTACCAATTACGGTGGTAGACGATGTACCTGTGGTAACGAATATAGACCGCTTACAAGTGCATGAAGATGATTTGCCGCTGGGCTCAGACGAGACCAAGGAGCCTCTAACGGTTTCTGGTCAGTTTGAAGTGACCAGCGCGGATGGTATCGACTCATTTGTTCTGGATCTCAATTCCAATCTACTGCCTGCACTTACTTCTGGCGGCGAGAGCATCGCGATTACTCAAGACGCTACAGCGTCAACGAGTGATGCTTTGGTTTATGTCGGAAAAACCGTTGGTGGCGACACCATTTTCACGCTGACATTGCATCAAGACGGACGCTACGATTTTGAATTGTCTGGCGCGCTCGATCATGCGACGAATTCTGATGACCTGACCGTCAATCTGCCGATTGTTATTACCGACGGGGACAACGACTCCGTTAACGCGACGTTGCCAGTCACTATTTTGGATGATACGCCGACGATTGAAGCTATTCGTCCAGGAAGTCACTTGTCCATTGATGAGGATGACATTCCGAACAAAGGGTCGGATGGTCAAGGTGATCATATTATCGGCGGACATTTTGATGTCGTTGACGGTGCAGATTCTATCGTTAGCTTCCAATTGGAGGATCTTGTCTCACCTGTTGCTGGGTTAACGTCAGCAGGTCAGCCACTAGAGCTTGTTGAATACTCAAACGCGAATGGCGTGATTGAGTACCGTGCGTACGTGCAAGGCACTACCGATATCGTGTTTAAACTTACGTTAAATGCTGGAGAAGATAGGTATCAATTTGAATTATTTGCTCAGCTAGACCATCCAAATGGCAATGGTGAAAATGAGCTAGTGATTGATTTCCCTGTGAATGCCACGGATTTTGATGGCGATGTGTCGAACACGATTAGTTTGCCAATTACCGTTGTCGATGATGTGCCGTCTATCACTGAGGTGGATAACAGTAGCCAGTTGACGATTGACGAAGATGATTTACCTGCTGGCTCTGATACTTCTGGCTTACGAGTGTTAGATGGACACTTTAACGTTGTTGCTGGCGCTGATGAAATCGTCAGTTATCACGTTTCTGACTTAGCTGGCGCGGTCGCTGGTTTGCAGTCAAATGGTCAAGATGTGGAACTAAGACTGGTCTCTGAAGCCGACGGTGTAAGCACCTATGAAGCGGTGATTGTTGGCACGAACACGCAGATTTTCACCCTAACGTTGGATGCAAAAGACAATAGCTACCAATTTGAGTTAGTGGGTCCTGTGGATCATCCTGCTGGCGCGGGCGAAAACAGCCTAACGTTAGATATTCCTATTTCTGTTACTGACTTCGATGGTGATACATCGGCATCTGTGAACTTGCCAATCTCCATCGTGGATGACGTGCCGGAAATCAAAACGGCGACGCCGTTGTTCTTAGATGAAGATGACTTGCCTTCAGGCTCAGAGCTGAGCAAAGACAGCCTAGAGGCAAGCGGCAGCTTTGATAGCGTAGAAGGTGCGGATACGATAGTTTCTTACCAGTTAGATTTGTCTGGCAACCCAATCAGCGGGGTAACGTCAGGCGGACAAGCGGTCACGCTCGTACAAACTGGTGTGAATAACAACAACTACACTTACCAAGGTCAAACGCCAGATGGAAAGTCGGTATTTACTCTGGTGTTAAATGCTGACGGAACATACAAATTCACTCTAGAAGGCGTACTGGATCATGGTGTTCAGGGCGAAGATTTACTGACGCTTAATCTGCCTGTTTTTGCGACGGATGTGGATGGCGATACCGCTGGTATCAATCTTCCTGTGACGATCACAGATGATGTTCCAACGATTTACGATAGTTCCATCACTCGTGTTGAAGGGCAAGGAACGCGAACCGTTCAACTGTTCCAAGATCCTGTAGAAGGCGACTTAAATTATGGTGCAGATGGTAGTGAGCTGACCTCATTTAGCGCAGACGATTCAGGTATCTATTTCAAACAGAATGGAATAGATATGACAACCGTTGATCTTAACGGCAGCAATCAAACGGTTTTTGTACATAAAACCCTAAACGGCGTTGACACTGAAATTGGACGTTTGATTGTTCGAACTGACGGCTCTATTAGCTTTAGACCAAATGACGATCTTGATCATACCGATGCGGCTTCAATCGATTTCACGGTTCATGTTACGGCTACCGATGGTGACGGAGATACGAGTACCGCCGATCTCGACATCTCCGTGACAGACAGAAATGCACAAATCGATACCTCATCGGTGTTGTCTTTCGAAGATAAAGGCCGTGACGGTTCTATCCTTGGTACTGAGAATGCCAACACGCAAGATAACTTATCTGGTCTAGATACTACGCCAGCGAAAGTCGATCTAGTGATTAACTTGCACGACCTCGATAGAAATGAAAGCCTAGGCGATATCACGATTCGCGATGCGAGCACGCACAACGGCACGTTCTATTATCGAAATGCCAATGGCGAGTACATTGAACTTACGCCAGTCAATGGCTCTGTTGTGTTGGACGGTTCGAATGTCATTCAATCATTCAATGGTGAGTTCGTTACGCTTGAGAACCTCTATTTTGTGCCTGACCGCCATTTTGCGACAGGCGATAGTGGCATAGATCCACGCATCCGAGTTGAGATCCTTAATAACGGTGTGTCTGACCACATCATCAATGGCAGGCTCAACATTCAAGTGGAAAGCGTTGCAGACATCGCGACTTGGACGGCAAACAGTACCTTTAACTACACGGTTGATGAAGATGGTAACAACGTTTCTCTGAACATCAGCGCGCAAACACAAGACAGCAGTAACCCAGAAAGCATCGTGTACGAACTTGTCTTTACCCAAGGTGAGGGCAACGCAACGCTAGTTTACTCAGATGGCAGTGCCATCGCGCAAACGGGTGGGGTATACCTTGTTGATGCAAGTCGAATTGGCGATGTTCAAGTCGATCCAATTGATAACTTCTCGGGTGAAATAAAAATTGATGTCACTGCGATCACCACGGAGAGCGTGAATCCACTGACAGGTAAAGAAACGGCTCGCTCAGAAACGGAAACCATCGTCATTGATGTCACTCCGGTCGCTGATGCTGGCAGCTTTACCGTTAATCGCATCAATATTTTCGAGGATAACGCTCGCACTCAAGATACGGTCGATCCGGTTACTGACCACGACCCACTTCAATTAAGCGAAGTGATTTCAATGAAACCATCCGCGGATATGGATGGTTCAGAAGAGCTGTTTGTTCGCATCTCGAATTTTTCTATCGACGGCGTGACGCTTGTCTGGCTCGATGGCGCGAATCCTTCACAGATTGTTGAAGTGACGGATGGCAGCGGCAATGTGCTGTATTACGAAATTCCTGAGTCGCATCTGACGAATGTAGAAGTGCTGCCACCACTGCACAGTAATGACGATTTCACCTTCAACGTAGAAGGCATCGTAAAAGACAGCGCATCGCTATCAACAGGTTCCGCGCAAGATGTACTTTCACTCGGGAACAAAACCGTCATTGTTGATGTGAAAGGCGTAGCGGATATTCCAATCGTTGAACTCAATGATAAGTCAGGTATTTGGCAAGAGTTTGATGATGGCAACGTACGTGGCGTTCAAACATTTGTGGATGAAAATGGCCAAGTTGATATTTCGTTCAGCATTCTTTCTGGAGAATTCAAAGACAACCCGAACGACCACTCTGAAACGGTAACGGTACTGCTTTCCAACATTCCTGATGGCGTTGAGATATTTGATAATGATGGCAACTCGGTCGATTTAACGTTCGTTGGGTACGATGGTAATAACCAGCCAATCTATGAAGCGAATATTACGCAAGCAAACATCAACTCGGGCATTGTGATTAAACCGGAAGCATCGTCTACCGAGAATATTCACATCACAGCAACCACGATCGTTACTGAAAACGATGGTCATACGCGCACCTCAACTGGGGAAATTCGTGTGATTGTTGGCCCTGTGATTGACGCAAGAAATAACTATACCGTGGTTTCGGAAGGTGACGAAGATACGCGCTTCAACATCGATTGGAAACCAACGACCAGCCAAAGTCCAGATGCCGATGAGTTCTTCTCAGAAGTGACAATTTCTGGCTTCCCTCCGAGTTGCACCGTGTACGTGGATGGTGTAGCGCAAACGCTCGTCGCTGGTACGTTAACATTAACGCCGCAAGCCAATGAATCTGAGCAAGACTTCTCTGCTCGCGTTACGCAGAGTGGTTATGTTCAAGTTGAGTTGGAACAAGATTCCAGTACCGACTTTGATTTGAGCACAACGTTGACTGTGAAAGAGATTGACCATGAGTACGTTGATGCGGCAAATCCAGGACAAGGGATTGCAGAAGCGGTGATTACAGGTTCGGTTCACGTTCAAGTGAATCCAGTTGTTGAACCAGAAGATACCTCTGGTGCGATAGGCGATCAAACGCGCTTGCTGGTCACAGAAAGTAATGGTACTGCGATAGACGTTGTTAAATCGGATGCGCAAGGTGCAATCGACTTTACAATCAACACCTCTGCGGGTGGCCAAGCTGGTGCAAACATCATTAAATATCAAGAGTTTGATGCTTCTTCGGATGAGGTGGTGACTGAACTGGTTGTTCAGTTGCACACGACCGATCCTGCCATTCTTAACCAGCTAGTCATTATCGGAGCACTGAATGAAGGTGACGGCCGTTGGACGATCATTGATGAGGAGAATTTCTGCATTAAAGCGCCATCTGGCCTTGATTTGACGCCAAACGACGACACTGACAATGGTGATAACGGCGGTTTATCGCAAATTGGTTTGACGATTTACGCGCGTGTGAATGACTTAGGTGAAGATTCGGTTGAAAAAGACGCAACTGAAATAAGACAAACGGACGTGATGTTGGAGTTCCCAACGGTTCTTACTCCGCAAACCAGTGTCGCGGCCGAAATTGACGTGACCGATGACGTACAAATTGAAGGCTCAGAAGACAACTTTGTTGATCTTGGTGCTCAGCTTACTTCCAAGATTGATGTGATCAATCCTGATGGTGTGGAAGACGTATTGACCATCATCATTGACCCATCTTCACCTGGTATTCCGCCGGGCTTAATCATTACCGGTACGGACGTTGATTTCATTAACGGCAAATACGTATTCCAAGCGGATATCGACGCAAGCGGAAACATTGTTGGCCTTGAAGGCTTAACGATGCGCGTGGCTGAAGATTATGCTGGCGACTTCGTTTTGCCAGTGAGATTTGTGACTAAAGATACGGGCTCTGCAGATGAAAAATCGTCCACAGAACTGATTCCGGTGCAAATTCTGCCAGTTGCTGACGTGCCAAGTTCGGCAGGCGACCAGCCGTTGGATCGCAACATCACGCCAGATGTCACAGTCGATATTACTGGAACACTTGGTCTTGATGCGAACAAGCAGCCTGTTGATGACCTCAATAACGATGTTCCAACCGCTGATGGTATTGGTTACGAAGATGGATTAATTCAGCTTAATTTGAACGTCGATTTTGCAGATGGCTTTAACAACACATTAGGCGGTAGAGAAACGTTAACCAACATCAAGTTGACGCTTGATGACACGACACAGGGTGAGTTTGTCGATAGCAATGGCAACAGTTTGGGCACGAGTATCGAATTTAATGAAGCCGATATTTTAGCGGGAGCGTTGGATAACGTTCTGTTCAAACCGAGTGAAAACTACCCGGTTGGTGGTGGTCAAAATACGGTGAAAATTAACATCGAAGGCGAAATCACAGACGTTGCCGTGTTTGACCAATCGACATTGATCAATCCGGGCGATAACGTAGATGTACGCACCTTTACCGACGACGTGACATTTGAAGTCACGCCTGTCGTGGATGACATTGTAATTACGGGAACCGATCCAAGTCAGCCTATCGTCGTGACGGGTGATGAAGATACGTTGATTTCACTCAACCAGTCAGGTACTGGCGTTACGATCAGTCTGACCGACGATGATGGCTCTGAAAGCTTTGTTTCACTTAAGCTGACAGGCATTCCGAATGACTTTGTTGTTGAGTCTAATTCATCCGATTACATTGTGAAAAACGCAGGCAATGGCGAGTGGAGCATTCAAGTTAAAGACTTGACGCAAACTTCTATCGACTTGAGCGATATTCAAATTAAGCCGCCAAAACACTTTAGTGGTGAAGTTGAAATCGGTATCTCTGTCTTCATTCAAGAAGAGTTGTTGAAAGTGCCTACCGAGCGAAACAGCAACTTTACGTTAGTCGTTAACCCGATTGGCGACGACGTGGATGTTAACCCTGATACCCAAGTCTCAGGCAACGAAGGCGAAGACATTACCATCAACGTGAATGCGCTGGTGGTGGATAACAAAGAGTCGATTGGCGACGGTGCAAATTATCAAGAGAATGATCCAGAAACACTGAGGGTTGAGATTTCAAACGTACCAGATGGTGCGAGCTTGTCACTTCCAGATGGAACGACATTTGTTGATCAAGGTAGTGGTGTTTTTGTCCTTGAAATCAATGCTCAAGACCTAGATCAAATCGTCTTTAACTCTGGTGACAGAAATGACAACTCTTGGGCTGGCTCGCTTCATTTTAAAGTGCAAGCGGTCGATACCGGCCTAGACGGCAGCCAAAGCTTGGGTAATGCGGAAGAGTTTGATGTGTCTGTCGATGTTACAGCGGTAAACGACAGACCTGACTTCGTTAATGTTGTCGATGTGGAAACACCTGAAGACAACGCCTTATTGCTAAATAGCTTCGGTATCTCTGATGTCGATGCGGTACTTGATAACCCGAATGCAGAGTATGTTCTTAATGTAGCGGTAGATAGCGGGTATCTCGCATTGAACGCTAACGTTATCTCGAAATATGGTTTGACGGTTCAGGGTGACGGTACAGGAGCGGTTGAGCTAAAAGGTTCAGTCGCAGATCTCAATGCCGCCATTGCTGAAGGATTGATTGAGTTCAACCCTGATCTCAACTTCTTCGGCGATGTTACTGTGAACATTACAGTCGATGATCAAGGCAACGAAGGCATTGTTATTAGTGGTGTTGATGACACTTTAAACACCAACAGTCGCAGTTTTGTGATTGATGTTACAGCCGTGAACGATGCGCCTGAAACGTCGCCAGTTACCTTGACCAGTATTGGTGAAGACAGTGGTGTATTTGCAATTTCTGCATCAGATTTGCTTGTGAATGCCACTGATGTGGAAAACGACAACTTGACGGTGAGTAACGTTCAACTTGTGGACCCTAGTTCTGGCTCTTTGGCGTTTAACTCAACCACAGGGAATTGGGAGTTTACGCCAGCGCCGGGTTACAACGGCCCTGTAGAGCTGACTTACGATATTACGGACGACGGCACAACAAATGGTGTATCCGATCCTAAGACGGTATCGGGTTCTGCATCTTTTGAAGTGTTCGATGTAAACGATGCGCCTCAAACATCGGAAGTGACGCTTTCTTCGATAGAAGAAGACAGCGGCGCTGTGAGCATTACCGCCTCGGAACTATTGGCAAATGCAACTGATCCGGAAAACGATAACTTGGCGGTCAGTAATGTCACGCTTGCGGATCCATCGGCGGGAACGATCACGCAGATTAGCGCGACGGAATGGCACTTTGAACCATCAGTAAACTTCAACGGCGACGTGAGTTTTGTCTATGACATTACTGATGATGGCACGACCAATGGAGCACCGGATCCAATCACAATCAGCGGTTCTGCGGTCATGAACGTTCAAGCGGTTAATGATGCTCCGGAGATTGATGGCTCATTAGTAACCAGCACGATCTTCGAATCGGCAGGTCAAAAAATATCAGGCATTACGATAGCGGATGTGGATTTCACGGGTATCCATGAGAACGAGATCATGACGATTTCGCTCAGCACGAGTGAAGGTGATGTCAGTGTTATCGCGCCATCCGGCAGTGGTGTGACGCAAGGTGTTGGTTTGGCGGGTGAAACCGTGTTGATGGGAACGTTGTCCCAACTTAATGCGGTGTTGACTTCGACAGATCCAAATGTCGGTGTTTTTGTCGATGCAAGTGACGTGAACAGTTCAGCGATTTCATTGACGGTTACAGCGGACGATAATGGAATTTACTATGAGAATTCTACAGGAACGTCGCTGCAAACCACCGAAACGTTTGATATCAACGTGACACCTGTGGCAGACAAACCGACGCTTGCCTTTGACGCGAACTTTAATTACATCCAGCGCATTACTGCTAGCCAAAGTGCGAGTTTTCAGGGCGTAGCGTTAGTCGGCATTATTGCTGCACTGACGGATTTGGATGAAGTCTTAGCGTTAGAGGTGACAGGCGTTCCAAGAGGCGCCACGCTAACGAGTGATGCGACCACATCGAGCATCAGTTTTGATAGTGCGACTTCCACTTGGACAGTGCCTGCTGATGAAATTGATACGCTTCACATCGATAATGTGCGCCAGGGTGATCACGATATCACGCTGACTGCGGTTTCAACGGAATCGAATGGCGATCAAGCGTTCTCAGACCCAATTGACATCAGCATCAATGTTACGTCCAACAACCGTGACATCGATGTTTCTTCTGAAACGGAAGATAATCTGTTACTTGGTAGTGATCGCGGAATTTCCCTCATCGGCGGGGCGGGTGATGACCGCATTATCGGTGGTGACGGCGATGATATTCTCATCGGTGGTCTGGGTTCGGACATCCTAACGGGTGGCGGTGGTAACGATATCTTTAAATGGACTCAAGATACCGTTGACGAAGGTGCAGTGGATACCATCACCGACTTTACGCTTAATGAAGACACGATCGATCTTAAAGACGTGATTGCGGATTTAAATGACCCAATGGCAGGAATTGATGAGTTACTGGCGCATATTCAAGCGGACTACGATGCCACGACAGATAATGTCTCTTTGAGCATTACTACTGATGCGAACGTTCATCAGACCATTGTGGTTGAGAACTTAGGTCAGGCAATAGACTTTAATGGATTAAGCTCAAACGAGATTGTTGAATCGCTTCTTAATCGAGGTGTTATTGATAACGGATAAAGTGACTTGAGAAATGAAAAGTGCGGCGGTTAGATTTGACCGCTGCGCTTATTAGCGTTTGGTGTTCTTCAATATCTGGAAAGGGAGTTAGGTATAATTTTTATCTTGGTTTCTTTAGACGTGAATGTCGAGAAGGCTGCCAATTACCTCGTTATTTTTTTCCACAACGGACGCACCAATACGGTTGTAACTTGCGGCTTGAGTAACTTCGATAAGAGGTTCGATAACAGTGGTATGTGCGGCTAGGGAAGGGGTCGCGGCGAAAGCCACGTTTTTAGCGAGTTCGACTTTATTGAATGATAAGTCTTCACCGCCTTTTACGAAGGTTTGTTGAATCTCATGTGCAGCTTTATCCGCCATCTTGTGCGACAACTGCATGATTTGTTGACCGGAGTGAATCCCTGAAACTGGCATGATTATAATTCCACTTATTATGCTGCTGTTAGCATAGGAAGCGTTTATAAAACGTGCAAGTGATTTATATCAATAACTTAATCAAACAAACAGTTTAGATAACATTTCACGCTCTTCAGTGGAGAGCAATGGCTTTTCCTTTTTGTTCAGCGTCATGCTGATTTCGCCTTGCAATGTCTTTAACTGACTTGCTGTCAGGTCTCCAAGCTTCTTCTTTAGCTCTTTAAATTGTTGCGCTTTCATCTCTGTATCCTCGCTGTACTCAGGTTTATCCTTCATGTCCTGTCTAACGGCCTCCGTGGCCACACAACATACTTATTCAATAGAATTAGATTAGAATTTGACCGATGGTTTTTTGTCCGAGTATTGTCAAGGTGCGTTAAGTGATACGTAAGACTTTTCCTATGAAAGGTAATTTTACCTACTTCGGGTTATCTAAAATTAAAAAAGGGAAGCAAAAGTGCTTCCCTAATTGCATAAAGAACGCGTGTTAAGTCACATGCACCTTTAAGTTAGTCTCTCTAAGGTCGAGTTAGTTCACACGAACGGCAAATTTGCTCGCCAGCGAGTGAAGCTCAGGCAACATGCGATAAATAAGGTGGAGTTGCTGAAGCACCATACGCGCCGAGCTGTCATCCTCATCGCGCCATTCGTTCAAACGCTGCTCAAGTCCAGCATCGTCAATGTTGGATAAATCGCACTCTTCGCAATGTTGGTGTAATTGTTGGTGCAACACATCCAAATGCTGGTGGATACAACGGTGAGCATCCAGAACCAGTTTATGAATGGATTCATCTTCGATGCGAGTGCGATGTGCGCCTAAAGCAGAGATGTAGCTGAGCATGGCGTGGTTGAGCGTCAGAAAGCGGAAGCTCTCATCGACGGCTGCGCGATACTTACCTGGTTCAGCAAGCATTGTGCTGATTGCTGACGTCAATGTCGCATCATTATTGTGAGCCTGACGACGAGCAATGCGGTAGCTCAGGTTGTCTTTCTTACCGATACGATATTGGCCGATGATCTGATCCAAATACTGTTTATTCGCATCTATCGCATCAGACATCACTTTATGCAGTCTTCTCGATTGCCAGTCAGGTAAAATGAACATCACAGCCGCGACGGCTAGCGCGCAGCCAATCAGTGTATCGGCAAGCCGAGGAAGCACCACTGCGTAGCCTTCACCTAACTGGTTGAACAGGAACAAGACTAACAAGGTGATAAAT
The DNA here is from genome assembly GCF_028823755.1 of Vibrio sp. VP6. Classification (NCBI taxonomy): domain Bacteria; kingdom Pseudomonadati; phylum Pseudomonadota; class Gammaproteobacteria; order Vibrionales; family Vibrionaceae; genus Vibrio; species Vibrio sp. VP6. The sequence goes on along the minus strand of NZ_JAPEID010000033.1, from coordinate 45,391 downwards.
CCGGTCGCGTAGCCGTAGTTGTTCATCCTAAATGCAAAGAACATCACGCCCGAAACAACGATAAACACCAACTGACTTTCTTGAGAAGGGAAGAACGTTAGCAGCGGTACGCCAATCAATAACCCCGCTAAAGTACCGATCACACGAGCCGTAAGTTTTTGGCGCGTTGCACTGTAGTTCGGTTGACACACAAACAGCGTTGTAAGCAAAATCCAATAACCACGGTCAATATCAAACAGCTGAATGATGCCGTACCCAATAGTAAGCGCAATTGACATACGCAACGCATGTCGAAATAGCATCGAATCTTTATGAAGGTTAGCCGAAATGCGTTGCCACATCGCTTTCAACGTATGTGGGTTAGTATCGGCAAGCGTGTCTTCTTCTAGGCGTTCGGCATCCGGGTTATTGATGTTGTTTAGCTGCTTTTCAACCGTAGCGAGGTTATTGAACAGGTAAGTTAGCTGCATTAACAAACGCTTCCAATGACCTTGTTGCTGCTCTTCCAAATACGCCAGTGAATTTTGTAGTTCTGCTAAAGCCAAAATTGACTCATCGGTGTGAGTGTATTCGTTGCCGAGTTGAATAGCTTGAGCAATATCTCGGCAAGCTTGCGCTTGTGTCTCAAGAAGATATTTAAAGCGGAACAGTACGTCTGAACGCTCGAACTCCGTTGCCAAATCTTGGTAGCGGTAGTGGCTCGAACTCACGCGTTCGTGAATGTCTTGCGCAATAAAATAGATATTCAAGAATCGGTCACTTGGTCCGTCTACATGACCACGCTTGGAACGGGTGAGTAGCGTTGCTTTACACGCATTGAGTGCGGTGACCGTTGCAGCATTAAGGCGAGCCGCTTCAATACGCATTGGTTGCGGTGCAAGGTTCGTGACTGGGTGGAAAAGCTTGGCTTTGGCATCGAGATAATTAGCAAGCGCAAGAAACACGTTCGCGAGGCTTAATTGCACCGGCTGCAACGGCCAGAACATTTGCCAGATCATCGACATAAAGTAATACCAAGCGGCACCAGTTAGCAGTAACAACGGCTGGAACCAAATATTCGTGCTTTCGTGTGCACCGAGCATGGTGTAAATGGCGATCAGCAACGAACCAAATGCGATACTGGCATACTTTGGCCCAATTGCGCCAAGCATGATAAAGCCAAACGTGGAAATAAACAGACCCGTGGCAAACAGCCAAGGGGTGTGAAACAGTATTTCAATAGAGAAGGCCGCAACCGCGAAACAGATAAACGTGAGAATCAGAGCTTTGATTCGTCCCATAAAGCTGTCATCACTTTCCGCTAGTGCAGCGGCAATCACACCTAGTATGAGAGGTGTGATCAAAGTGTTTTGTCCGAAGTACCAAGCAGGAATAACGACACCCAACAGGGTGATCAATATAAGAATGCTGTAGTTAATGGTTTTATTTGCCCAATAGAGGCGAAATTTAGAAGCTGCTTGCACAATGCGCCTTACATTTCCGATAAAAACGGAGAAAAATTCCCAATTTCACTCAAGGATGACGGCGTTAGAAAGTTGACGTTCTCACGGTTAACGCTCACCAATTGAGCCTTAAAACAAACGGCTTTCACGTGCGCTATCATCTTGAAGTTGTTTGGATATGTTACCAAGCTCACTATAGCGTGTTTATGATTTAATTTAAGAAAAAATCACGCTTGGTTATGAAATCGACAGAAATGTCATTGACTTAAGAATGCAGAGCAGTTTTCGGATGCGAAAACCGTCTAGAGTTTGGGTTTATAGCGTTGAAGTAATGACAATTATGTTCACAAAATCAGCAGTAATGTGAATTTTATTAAAGAATCAAGGAAGATGCGTATTTAGGTGGCGGTCGCTGCTACAATTTGAAGCCCTAAAATGATATAAATCGACAACTTCTCACTTAAAAGGCGCACGTTTCATGCAGCTTACTGCCACCAGCAAAGCACAGTTTTTTATTCAAAATGAGTATTATCATGTCGAAATAAAAGAGAACAGTGTTTTATTAAGCTCAATTGGCAGTGAAGAGCATATTCCTTTCACCGTCTGGAACGGTAAAGTCAACGTGAAACGTGGCCTGTTTTGGAGCTCGCTTCAGTTCTTCGCTCACGAGCAAGATGGCAAGCAACAAAGTTGGTTAGTACAAGGTTTACCTTGGCCTCAATGTCGTAAGTTTGCGTTAGAAGCTGTGCGTCAATATCAAGAGTGGCACAACACTCAGTGCCGAAAACTGGCGGAGTACCTTCCTAAATGGGAAGAAGAGTTGTACCAGCTCAAATACCTTCCTGCCTATCTTTCTCATTCTCAAGTTATGGCGTGGGTAGAGAAACTCAATCAAGAACTCGCAGAAATCAAGACCAGCCTAGACGAAGCTAAAATGCGCATGCCTAATCGCATGGGTGAAATTGAGCCTTGGCTGGTTGACACCTCTCATACGCTGGGAGAGCGCAATCACGAATGGCTGGAGAACGAACGTCCTAATTGGGAAGTCTTGTTCAACCGCATTGAATCGTCTCCGCTGAACTTGTCGCAACAATACGCAGTGTTGCTCAATGATGATCACAACCTTGTTTTGGCTGGGGCAGGCTCGGGTAAAACCAGCGTATTGACTGCAAGAGTGGCTTACTTACTTCAAAGCCATCAAGCTCAAGCGGAAGAACTTTTGATGCTTGCGTTTGGCCGAGATGCCGCGAAAGAAATGAAAGAGCGTTTGGTTGATAAAGTCGGTTTGGCGGCAGAAGGCGTAAGAGTAAATACCTTTCATCAACTCGGCTTGTACATTCTTAATCAAGTCGAGCAGCAGCCTGTCGAAATTAGCCCTCTTGCATTAGACGATAACCAACGCACGGCTTGGTGTGTCGACTGGTTGAAAAAGCACTGGATGACACCAACAAATTTCAAACGTTGGCAAAAGCATTTAGATAAATGGCCTATTGCTTATCTGAAAGGTGATGATGAGCTGGGTAGCCATTCGGAAAATCCGAAGCTGATTGCTTGGTTGGATTCTCAATTGTCGCATTTAGCTGCTGTTGGTTTAACGAAAAAGCAAGTGCAAGAGAAGTTGGTGGATCACCAAGACTATACGCGCCTCAATAGCGAATTAGCACTGTGTTGGCCGTGCTTTTCTGCATGGCAAAAAATGCTTAAAGAGAGCAATCAAGTCGATTTCCCAACCATGATAAGTCGAGCAACGGATTACGTGAATAAAGGGAAGTTCGTATCGCCTTGGCGTTTTGTTATGGTCGATGAGTATCAAGATATCTCTCCAGATCGTTTGGCGTTGATCGAAGCGTTATGTGAATCAACAGAGAAGCAGCCTGGCGCAACCTTGTTTGCCGTAGGCGATGACTGGCAAGCGATTTACCAGTTTGCGGGCGCAGATGTGGACTTGATTACTGGGTTTAAAGAGCGATTCGCTCACTCTACGGTACATCACCTAGACACAACCTATCGTTTCAATAATCAAATTGGCGATGTAGCGAATACGTTCGTGCAGCAAAACCCATCACAATTACCGAAGACGCTCAACAGCCACAAACAACGCAAGCAAAAGAGCGTGCACACAGCGCCAAGCAACCAAGTTGAGAAAATCCTCGATCAATTGAATCAACAAGCGAAACAAACTAAGTCTGTATTGCTGCTTGGCCGTAATCATTACCATAAACCCGATTTGTATGATGACTGGTTAAGACGATTCCCGAATCTCGATATTCGTTTTATGACTTGTCATGCGAGTAAAGGTCGAGAAGCCGATTTTGTGATTATTTTGGCTGTGGATGAAGGGCAGTTCCCAGCTAAGAAGAAGCAGATTCACATCGACGGTGCGTTGACCGAGTCCAAAGACAAATTCCCGTATGCCGAAGAGCGCCGACTGTTCTATGTCGCAATTACTCGTGCAAAAGAGAAAGTGTGGATCACGCATACGGGTGCGGGTTCTGCATTTGTGCAAGAACTCGTAAGTGGCGACTACCCAATCGTTACCTCACGTTAAACACACTTTTTCAACCGTTAAAAACAACAAAGGCGATACTCAGTATCGCCTTTGTGTTATCTATTTGATTACGTCGATTTACATGCGTTCTGCAAGGTAAGCTTCGTAATCTGGCACTTCGATGTCGACTTCTTGTTCTAAAAGAGGAGAGTCGAAGAGGAATTTTGCCGTTGCACGGTTAGTCGCAACTGGGATGTTCCAAACACTCGCGATACGAAGTAGGGCTTTCACATCAGGGTCGTGAGGTACGGCGTTTAGTGGATCCCAGAAGAAGACCAACACATCGATTTTACCTTCCGAAATCAATGCTCCGAGTTGTTGGTCGCCACCCATCGGGCCGCTGATCATACTCTTAATTGCTAAGCCAGTTTCTTTGCTCAGCATGTGGCCAGTTGTGCCTGTAGCGTACAAGAAATGGCGTTGCAGCTTTTCTTTATTCTCTTTTACCCAGCGAAGGAGCTCAGGTTTGCAATTGTCGTGGGCAACCAATGCCACGTGTTTATGCGCAGGCATGGTACGAGTCGTTTTTTGCATCAAGTTATTCCGATTTTATGATTATGAACTGGTTATCTATCAATAAAACACTTTTTTAGCGTATCAATCAACAGCCTTTATGCTGAATGTCGGCCTATATTCTGACGGAGATAACGATTCTTCAATTGTGTCATCGTGAAGCGTCTTTGGCGTCAGTGGTTTGATGATTGGCGATGCCTGTTTTTCATACGGTTGATGGCGTAAATAGTGAGCCGCTTGCATGACAGACAGGCGACCTTGTTGCACCATTTTGTCTATCGGAGCAAAAAGCACTTTATTGCGCAGAAGCCCACGATACACTCCGTGACTCAAATACACCGATACCAAACCAATATCATGGGTTTTATCTGCGCTGCGCAATTCACTGATGGCTGCTTCTATGGCGACCGCACTGCCGACGATGTAATCAATGTTCCCCATATCAATCACGCGTTGCACCAGGTTACGCTGTAACTCTTTGTCGTTGTCTGCCCAAAACGAGTCAACGATGTGGATGTCGCTGTTTTTGATAGCTTCATAAAACCCCGTTGTGACAGGCTTAGTGCCACCACGAGTGCGCGGGCCAAGCAGTAGGGCAATATTGGTTTTACCTGAGCCTTTTGGATGGCGCTCGGCTAAGTACTTACCGGCCTCGTAACCCATCCAATACCAATCGACACCGACTTCGCCTTTGAGCAGTGTGCTCTGTTCTTCATCAAGATCGAGTTGGTTGACTGTTGCAAATACGGGCGTGTTACCGACCCAACTTTTTAAGTTGTGTTCATAGGCGTGAGGATCAACCGTGCCTAAAATAATGGCATCCGCACCCCATTGGGTACACAGCGCAAGTTGCTGCTCTTGACGACTTTTATTTGGGTAGCCACCTGCTTCTAATACGCGCAGGTTGACGCCTTGTTTCTCTGCTTCAGAGACCATTCCATAGTTTACTGATAACCAGTAAGAATCCTTTAAATGAGGGTAGATCGCACAGATCTTTTCAGCGGCCACAGAAGGCAGTGAAGCGCAAAGTGACGCTGCCAAGACTGAATGCTTGAAAATTGTACGAATTGAGCGTTGATTTATAACCATGAAATGAAGTTCGTTGGCATAGATTAAGTAAACACTGCAAAATATAACGTAATATGTCGCCGAACACGAACATTAAGGTCATGAAAATATGTTGCTAGCAACCGCAAGCATCGGTCGTAAACTTCTGTTGTCATTCATCGCGATGGCAATGCTGGTCATGTTATCAGCATTGATTGGCGTATCCGGCTTTTCGCTGGTGGCAAAAACAGAAAGGAACGTGGTAGATGCCGCGATCCCCGCCATGATAGAAGCGCGACAAGTCTCAGAATTGAGTACTCGAATCATTTCATCGGTGCAAATGCTCTCTAATGCGCAAAATGAGCAAGAGAGGAAAGAAGCCGGGCGAGTGTTGTTCGAACAACTTGAATCGCTGTTGACGCACATTAAAGAGCTAGGCGGTGAGTCGTTTGATTCAAAACTGCTCGATGCACTTGAAAGCAACGTTCAGAATGTTATCAATAACCTCGCGGAGCTTGGTGTCACGGTTGAAAGAAAGTTGTGGCTCGCGAAAGAAATTGATACTCGTGTTGAAGAAATGCGCCTGCTGAGTGAAGAGTTAGAACAGCTCACTCGCACTCAAGTTCAAAACACCAGCACGATTGCGGTTGCTAACGTAACCCATATTTATGACCTGTTAGAAGCGAATAAAAAAGACCAAGTCTATCAAGCGCTCGATGCCTTGGTTGAAGTCGATCTTGACCTAACCGAGCGTCTGCACGAGCTGCATCTTCTCGCATTTAAAATGCTTAATCAAATTGAAGAAGCACGCACTCTGACCAACGTTGATCGTATCCAACAAATCCAGACGGCATTTGAAAACAATCTTAAGATCATGAAACGCCGCGTCTTAGCGGTCGAAGACCCAACACGTTCAAAACAGATGAGCCAATTGCTCACCGAGCTCGGTAAGCGCCAAGTTGTATTTACCATTTTGCTTCAACAATACGAAAACAACGAGCAATCTCAACAGTTGATGCAAAAAACGCTGGAGCTGTTTTCTGAATTGAACAGCACCGTAAACAAGCTGGTGGACGATTCCAACAAAACCACCACGTTTGCCGTTGACCAGCTGACCAATACCCTGAAATTTGCCCAATGGTCGCTAACGGTGATCTCGATTGTCGGTTTGATTGTGGTTGTGCTTATCCTTTGGCGCGTGGTTTACGTGTCGGTAGTGAAACGTTTGGCGGAATACTCTGCTGCGCTGCTTTCTGTTGCTCAAGGTAACTTGGCTGTTGAACTAGAAGTTAAAGGCAAAGACGAACTCGCGCACATGGGGCAAGCTATCATCACCGCCCGCAATACCGCCCAAGCGCTCAAAGTGGTGGCAGAAGGGGAAGCAAAAGCCAAACGAGAGCTGGAAGAACACAAAGAACACCTTGAAGAATTGATTGAGCAGCGCACTTCGCAGTTGAGACAAGCAAACCTGCGCTTGAATGAAGAGGTCGTGAACCACGCTCAGGCGCGTAATGAAGCCGAGCAGGCGAGCCGCGCGAAATCGGCCTTCTTAGCGACAATGAGCCATGAAATTCGAACGCCGATGAACGGCGTGCTCGGTACCGCTCGTTTGTTAATGGATTCTGGTTTAAATCCAATTCAAAAGCGTTACGCTGAGATCATCAACCGCAGTGGTAAAACCTTACTTGCCATCTTAAATGACGTTCTGGATTACTCGAAAATTGAAGCCGGCCATCTTGAGATTCGTCGATTGGGCTTCGACCTACATCAAATGGTTGAAGACACGTTCCAACTGATGAACAGCCGAGCGCAAGAGAAGCAACTGCTGTTCTCTTACCACATTGAAAGTGACGTCAGCCGATACTGGAAAGGGGATGTAACGCGCATTAGCCAAGTGCTGAACAATCTAGTGGGCAACGCAATCAAATTCACTGAAGACGGTGAAATTGATATTTACGTTAGCCTGAATCCAGAGGACGAATCGCAAGTGCTATTTGAAGTCTCAGATACAGGTATCGGCATTTCGAAAAAAGATCAGAAAACTCTTTTTGATGCCTTCACGCAAGCAGAAGGTGGTCTGAATCAAATCGGTGGTACAGGGCTTGGTTTGGCGATCAGCAAACGCATCGTAGAAGCCATGGGCGGCGTGCTAGAAGTCGACTCAGAAGAGGGCGAAGGCAGCCGTTTCTGGTTCTCCATCCCACTTGAAGAAAGCGAACCTGTTGAAATTGGTGTCGTGGCGAGCGCTCGCTGCAAGGTGAAAGCGAAAGTGCTGTTGGTCGAAGACAATGAAGTAAACCGCGTGGTGGCGGAAGGTTTCCTTCAGAGCATGGGGCACCAAGTTGTGATGGCGGAAGATGGCCTGCAAGCTGAACGAATCATTGATAAACAAGATTTTGACATCGCGCTTGTTGACATCAATTTACCTGATTGCGACGGCACGGATTTGATTCAACGCTTAAAACGCATCGAACGTAACAAGCCAGGTGACAAAGCGCTGTCACCGACACCTATGATTGCGGTGTCTGCTCATGTTTTTGCGGAAGAAGTGGAACGCTACTTGGCAGCGGGTTTTGATGGTTACTTGCCAAAACCGGTTGAGAAAGAAGCCCTTGCTACGTTGATTCAGGATGTTCTGGATGGCAAACAATTACTGCTTCCGCAAAGTGGAGAATGCTTACCTCTGAGCGAAACGAGCGATACCAATCTAACTATTGAAAATCAGGTCGAACAAGACCACCAACAACGAGAGGAACCAGAAATGGTCATCATTAATCCAAGCGTGATCCAGTCCGACATGAAGATTTTAGGCAGAGAAAAAATGCTGCATATCATCGACTTGTTCAGAAATACCAGTGCGGATGTACTTGGACAGTTGGTTGAGTCAGCAGAAAAAAATGACAGCCTAGCAGTGAAAAATCTCGCTCATAAACTAAAAGGCAGTGCGGGGAGTTTAGGTCTTACTGCGTTAATGAACACTTGCCAAAGTATCGAGATTGCTGCTGAACCGCTAGATACATACAACGCTCAGCAAGGTTTATTGGACGAGCAAGTCGCTGCGTCAGTTAATGCACTTGATGAGCTGATGGCAAAATAAAGCTCTGCGTTTTAAACCTAATCCCAAACCTAAAAACAAAAACCTCCGGTAAATGCCGGAGGTTTTTTCTATTTGGTCATGTCATCTTCCCACTCGAATCGAGTGTCTAAGGCATAAGGGTCATCATCTAATGGATGTTCCACTTTGCCACGTAAGTATTCGAGTTGATGCTCAAGCATGTTGACCGTCTCGTAGTCTCCCTCTGAACAAGCAACGTAAATTTGTTGCTCCAGAGCGGCAATGTTGTCTCGGATACCCATGAGAACCCCCTTAAATCATCATCGATTCTCAAAACGATTATAGTCAAGTAATCCAAATTCCATCGGTTGATTTGTTCGGTACCAATTGTGGATACGATCGCTAAACGGCCAGAATTTTTCCGAGCTACGGCGAATCGCAAAATTATCCAACAACTTAACGTAATCGGCTTCGTTTTGAATCGCGCTAAACTGATCGACAAATTCTTTTACTTGGTTTTCTTTAAGGGAGAAAAATGCTGCTGGGTAGCTACCGACAACGCCACGCACGATGGTCATATCGTCGTTGGCGAAGTCTCGGTTGCTTTCTTCATCAAACAAACTCGAAATATTAGTGTGCGCATTGTTGTGAAGTAGGGTGAACAGTTCATCCTTACCTGACTTACTACGCACCATCAGCATCGTGATTTGTGGGACGGTTTGTAGCCCTTCACCACGCACTTGACCGATGCGTTTTAGCTCTTTTTCCGTTTTATCTGAAAGCGCAGTATCGGTAATCTCATAACGCGGCAGTAGCACTGGCGATAAGCGTTTGCGCATCATGTTCAGTAGCTCGGTTTTTGGATCGTCCGTTTTGTAAACAACGCTGGTCGGTTGATTAAAAGGCTTCACGTTACGTTGCAAAAAGTCACTAAGCTGAGGGCTTTGATCTTGATACCAGCTCGATTGAAGCTGGTGGCGCATATCCGCAGGCAGCAAGGTAACAAAGTTACTCTCGCCTTCAAGGCGTAAGAAGTCCATGAACATACGCGTCATCAACTGGTGACCAAAGTTACCGTATACATCAAACCCTGCTACCAATAGGTAGTGAATACGTTCCAACAAAGCGTAATCTAAGATCCAGACTGTTTTTGGCTGCTCGCCAACCAAACCTTGAACTACAGATGCACTGTCGAAATGACGGAATACTGTTAATGCTGCATTTGGGTTGGTGCCGTTACCGTCCCAAATGACGTCAGTCGATAGGTTTTCGCCATGCTTAAACCAATTGTTCGTGAACTCAGATTTCGCCTCAAGATAACGCGCTTGTTGGCGTGCGTACTTAACCCAGTTTGTGACTGGAAGCGTATTACTTTCTTGTTCGGCTGGCAGTTTTAAGTTATCTGCTTGTGAACGGTAGAACTCGTTAACCTCGGGAATGTCAGCTTTGTCTGGGTCTAAGAAGAATACCCAGAAGCGATCATTGATGACGTTAAGTGCAAGCTGACCACGACAAACAGGGCCTTTGATGTACGCCATTATGGTGTTTTGCGCGTTATCAAGCATGAATTTGAAGCGAGACTTCACTGGCATATCAATGAATGCCGTCATCGGGTTAGCTGCAACTTCTGGCTCGTAGCTAGGTAGCTGAGTAACGGAGTAATCCGCTTCAATAAACCATTTTTTCCAGTTACTGATGCGCTGTTTGTTGAGCGCAAATGGCATGTGCGTTTTGTCAACAATAGTGCCTTGTTCTGGAATGATTCGGTAGTAAACGCGTTCAACGCCCGGATCGTCGTAAGGGCGACGAGTGGAAATGCGTTTTACTGGTTGTCCTGGTGGCGTTGCGGAGCGCACGAGGGTAAAGAAGCGCGGTTTTTCGCTCAACTCAGAGAAGTACAGGTGCGACAGGAACAAGTGCTCGTAAATGTAACGCGACATCAACTGGTTTTTGGGGTCTGAATGGTTGAGCAGTGTTTCGTATTGATTGATTTGCGCCTGCTCTTGGTCACTGATTGGCGTGTGCATATTCATGATCGCGCCGTTTTCTAGCCAAGTCATCAGCGTGTGGTATTCGCTGTTGGTTAGATTCGGCATACCAAATGGCATTCCCCAGTTTGGGTTGTCTTTTTCGTACTGTTCGTACTCTTCAATTGTCGGGCAGGTTTGCTCACGATCAATCGAGAAATCAAAACCTTCTAATTGCACTTGGTCTGGCAAGGGATGGCGCTCTTTCTGTTGCAATAAACGAGCGATAAGGCCAGCTTCAAGGTTTGCCGCCATGCTTTGGTCGCGTTCATTCAAAACAGGGTGGAAGCCAGCGTCGCGCCATTCTTGGGTGGTTTCTGCATCTTCAAACAAGCGAGTAGGTGCAGCCGCAGTCAGGCGAGTGCCTTCATAAACCAACGCCTTCGATGCTCCGCGGTCGATCCCTTCTACTGATGAGAGTTTTAGCTGACATGGCGCATCGTAGCAGGCGTGGCAAACCACACAGCGGTTATCGACGATAGGTTTTACCTCGCGTTGGAAGAAATCTGCCTGCGGCGTTTCAACGCTGGCAGTACGCTCACGAACCAACTGAGGGCCGAACAATTGGTCAAAGTTCAGGCCAGCATAAGTAGCACAACCAGCAAACAGACTGGCAATGCAGAGTATAAAAATTAGACGCAAATTCATTGAGTTATTTTGAGTAAATTGAATTTGCATTAATTAAAGCAAATTAAGTGACGAAATACCAAAAATCGAGACAAATAGCCGCGCTTTCTTTACCTATTTATGGATTTAAATAGATAACCCTTACGGTGAATTGTCTGAATTTGATCTGGTGGCATGCCTTCGGCAATCAAGCGTTTTCGCATTCGGCTGATGTGCATATCCAGCGCTCGGTCATGATCAGTGAACGGACGTTGCAAAACGGTTTGATAGAGGAAAGGTTTGGTCAGTACTTTATCTTGATGCTGAATGAGCGTGCGCAGCAGTTCAAACTGAATGGGCGTGAGTTGGATATCCGTCTTCTTTGGTTGGCTTTGAATCGTAACAGACTGCGTGTACTTATCGAGTGTAAGTACATGATCTGCTGAAGAAGAGTGACCACAATCTTGGCTATCAGACGTTAAGGTTGGCAAAACTGACAAGGTTGCTTGATCGCTCACGTTGATATCCAGATTAATAATGAAATTGCGAACCATTATCATTAATGATTAATCAAAAATCAATGCAATATATAAAGAAGATATTCAAATCGATGATGACAAGTGGTTGGTAAATGTGCTCATTGTCCGGCACAAACTTCATTGTTATAGCAACGCTATGCCAATTGAGATGAGATTTGGTTATATCTTGTATAACTTCAATCGTTTTTTCAGCAGGCATACCATAAAGAAAGTTTTTAACGTGAAGGAATAAAAAACGTGAACTTTCGCAAAAATACTCTAGTACTCACGATGCTTGCAACGGCAGCTCCGATTGCCGCACAAGCAGCTTCTAAACCCAACATGCTGGTTATCATGGGTGATGACATCGGCTACGGTAACATCTCTGCTTACAACCAAGGCATGCTTGGCTACAACACACCAAACATCGACAGAATTGCGCAAGAAGGTGCGCTTTTCACTGCGTACTACGCGCAGCAATCCTGTACTGCGGGTCGTAGTACTTTCATTACTGGTCAAATGCCAATCCGTACCGGTTTGACGAAAGTAGGCCTACCGGGTGCAGAACAAGGTCTTCAACCGCAAGACATTACAATGGCGACGGCACTTAAAGATATGGGCTACGCGACAGGCCAATTTGGTAAAAATCACCTTGGTGACAAAGATGAAATGTTGCCAACAAACCACGGTTTTGATGAGTTCATGGGTAACCTTTACCACTTGAACGCGGAAGAAGAGCCTGAAAACCCTGATTACCCGAAAGATCCTGCGTTCCGCAAAAACTTTGGCCCGCGTGGCGTAATCCATTCTTATGCCGATGGCAAAATTGAAGACACAGGTCCTTTGACGCGTAAGCGCATGGAAACGGTCGACCAAGAAACGCTAGACGCGGCAATGAACTTCATGGAGCGTCAAGTTAAAGCGAACAAGCCGTTCTTCTTGTGGTACAACGCAACGCGCATGCACATTTGGACGCATGTGAAAGAAGAAAACCGTACAACAGGTTTGGGTGAATACGCAGATGGTATGGTAGAGCACGACAACATGGTTGGTGAGTTGCTAGATAAACTGGATGATCTGAAAGTGGCCGACAACACCATCGTGATTTACACCACCGATAACGGCCCGATGAACGCGACCTGGCCTGATGCAGCATTTGGTCCTTTCCGTGGTGAGAAAAACACAGGTTGGGAAGGCGGCTTCCGCGTACCAGCAATGGTTCGTTGGCCTGGACACATTGCACCAAATACGAAGTTAAACGACATCTTTGCGGGTGAAGACTGGTTCCCAACACTGCTTTCTGCGGCTGGTAACAACACCATTAAGCAAGACTTGCTGAAAGGCTACAAATCATCATCTGCTGATCGCACATACAAAAACCATTTAGATGGTTACAACCAAATGAATTACTTGATGGGTAAAGACAAAGAGTCTGCTCGTGATGAGTTCTTCTACTGGTCAGACGATGGCGATTTGCTAGCAATGCGTGACAAGCGCTTCAAGCTTCACTTCAAGATCCAAGAGCATGAAGGTTGGGATGTTTGGACTAAAGAGTTCACAAACCTACGTATACCAATGATCTTCGACCTTAAAGTTGACCCACTAGAGAAGGGCGACCAAGGCTTCGGTTACGAAACATGGCAGTTCAACCACGTATTCTTGCTTGTTCCTGCTCAAGCGAAAGTAGCGAAAGTTCTGAAATCATTCAAAGAGTTCCCACCACGTCAAGAGATCCCAAGCTTCTCGGTTGATAAAGTGATGGAACAAATGAAGAACCTAAGTAAAGTTCAACAAGCGAAAGGTTAATCCTAAGCGTATTTGAACCCCCAACGGTTCGCAATGATGATCTATCTTGGTTGTCGGCGCGAACCGTTTTTTATTTTATCTATTTCGCAACCCTCTAATCGTTTGTTATCTCTTCCTGCCATTCCTTGCGTTAGCGAACCTTCTCTTATCTAAACGCCTTCAGATCTTTGTTGTCGCCGTGTGAATATGTTCGCGGAAATTATTAAACCCCATTGCCTTTATTCTCATTTTGAATATTCGCAAATCCGGAGGTTGTGAACTATACATTCTGTTGCAGGAAGCACTTTTCTAATACACACAGAGGTTTATATGACAGCGAAATATGGCGTTAAACGCCGATTAGCGATTCTTGCCGCGGCTTTAATTGGCGCGACAAGCAGCAGTATCGCGGCAGAAAAACCTAACATTCTCGTCATCTGGGGTGATGATATTGGCCAGTCCAATCTCAGTGCGTACACCTTTGGCTTGATGGGATACAAAACACCAAACATCGACAGCATCGCGAAAGAGGGCATGATGTTCACAGATTACTACGGTGAACAATCTTGTACTGCGGGTCGCTCCACCTTTATTACCGGCCAGACTGTGCTCAGAACGGGTCTAAGTAAAGTCGGACTTCCTGGTGCTGACCTAGGTTTGAAAGCGGAAGACGCAACTATTGCGGAAATGCTTAAACCAATGGGTTACATGACTGGTCAGTTTGGTAAAAACCACTTAGGGGATAAAGACGAACATCTTCCTACTAACCACGGCTTCGATGAATTTTTTGGCAACCTTTACCACCTGAACGCTGAGGAAGAACCGGAGAACGTCGATTACCCTAAAGATCCTGAGTTCCGTAAGAAGTTTGGCCCACGCGGTGTGATTCGTTCGTACGCTGACGGCAAAATTGAAGATACAGGGCCTCTGACTCGTAAGCGTATGGAAACTGTGGACGAAGAGACGTTAGATGCGGCACTCGACTTCATGGATCGTGCCGTGAAAGCGAAAAAACCATTCTTCGTTTGGTGGAACGCAACCCGCATGCACTTCCGTACTCACGTGAAGCCAGATAACCAAGGCAAAACCGGCATCAGTACTTATGCTGATGGTATGGTAGAGCACGACAACCATGTTGGTCAGCTACTGAAAAAAGTGGATGACTTAGGCATTAAAGACAACACCATTGTCTTCTACTCAACCGATAATGGCCCACACATGAACTCGTGGCCAGATGCGGGTACAACGCCATTCCGTGGCGAGAAAAATACCAACTGGGAAGGTGCGTACCGTGTTCCTGCAATGGTACGTTGGCCAGGTAAAATTAAAGCGGGTTCTGTTTCGAATGACATCATGCACCACATGGACTGGATGCCTACATTTGTAGCCGCCGCTGGTGATGACAACATCAAAGAGAAACTGCTAAAAGGTTACAGCGCGGGTGATAAGAAATTCAAAGTTCACCTAGACGGCTATAACTTCCTGCCATACCTCACTGGTAAAGAAGAGAAAGCACCGCGTGAAGAGATTTTCTACTTCTCGGACGATGGCGATTTAACTGCGCTTCGTTACAACAAGTGGAAACTGGTCTTCATGGAACAACGTGCAAAAGGTACGTTGCGTATTTGGGCTGAACCATTCACCAAATTACGTGTGCCGAAGATCTTCAACTTGCGTATGGACCCTTATGAAGTTGCGGATGTTACCTCCAACACGTACTACGATTGGATGCTTGATCGCGCCTACATGTTGGTACCAGCACAAACGTATGTTGGTCGATTCCTAGAAACCTTCAAAGAGTTCCCGCCAAGGCAAAAAGCCGCAAGTTTCTCGCTTGATCAAGTGATGGAGAAACTGCAAGAGAACCCGAATAAGTAGGTTTGCTGCACGATCAACACTCCAAATCGAGAGGCTCTAAGGAGCCTCTTTTTTTGCGCACCGTTTAAGTTTTTCTTAAAACTCATGTAATTACTTGTCCAAAAAGAAAAAGTCATCCTACAGTTGATGAAGAACAAAATTAGAATAACAAGGATCGTTATGACTCAGTGGGCAAGTTGGAAGCAGGCAATAGTGAGCCTTGCTATGCTCGTCAGTTTTTCTCTGTTTGGACAGCAAAACGCCCAAACTCCACCAGAAGTTGTTCAAGCTCAGTTTATTGGTAATGGAACGTGCATCGATTGTCACCAAGTCGAAGTGAAAGCGTGGCAAGGCTCGCACCATGATATGGCGATGCGCCATGCTGATTCAGAATCCGTACTGGGTAACTTCGACAATCAAGCCGTTGAACATCAGGGCAAGGCACACCGTTTTTTTCGCAAAGGCGATGAATATTGGGTCAACATCCAAGGGCCAGATGGACAGTGGCACGATTACAAAATCAGCTATACGTTTGGTTGGGTGCCATTACAACAGTACATGGTGGAATTTGATGATGGACGCATACAACTGATTCCTTTTGCTTGGGATTCGAGAAGTGTGGAACAAGGCGGGCAACGTTGGTTTCATTTATATCCAGACACGACCACAACCGATGAGTTTTACTGGACCAATACAGGGCAAAACTGGAACTTCATGTGCGCTGATTGCCACTCAACCAACTTGAAGAAAAACTACGACGCGCAAAGCAATACTTTTCAAACAACGTGGTCGGAAATCAACGTCAGCTGCGAAGCGTGTCATGGCCCGGCAAGTCTGCACGTGGAAATGGCGAAACAGGCCAAGCAAAACGGAATGCCAATTGCCACCGCGAATCATTATGGTTTTTCTCGCGATCTTTCAGCCGCAGTCAAAGAGTGGGTCTACAAAGAAGGGCACAGTACGCTTCAGCCAAAAGACATTGTGCCAACCAACCAAGTTCAAACTTGCGCTCAGTGCCACAGTCGACGTACCCAGTTGAATGAAGAAGCGGATCACGTCAAAGGTGCGTTTCTTGATAAGTACCGCCTGAGTTTAATTACTCCTGAGCTCTATTATCACGATGGCCAAATTTACGATGAGGACTATGTCTACGGCTCGTTTTTGCAATCGGCCATGGCAGAGAAAGGCGTAACGTGCACAAATTGTCACGATCCACATACCGCACAACTCAAAATCCCAGAAGAAGCAGTATGTGCGCAATGTCATGTAGCGTCGGATTATCTGCCAGAAAACCACACCTTTCATCAAGCGAACACCGAGGCATCAAAATGCACAACGTGCCACATGCCGGGGACGACCTATATGCAGGTAGACCCGCGTAGAGACCACAGTTGGCACGTTCCGCGCCCAGATTTAAGCAAGCATATTAATACGCCCAATGTTTGTACTGCTTGTCATGATGATAAAGATGCGAAGTGGGCCGATGAGCAGATTGGTCAATGGTTCCCAAAATCAAAGTATCGCAACACTCAGCACTTTTCGGTCGCATTTTATGCAGACGCGATAGGTCACCGAGGTGGTTCAGATGCCTTGGCTTATACGGCTCAAGATTCTTCCATCAGTGACATCATTCGCGCATCGGCTTTAGAGCGAATGGCAGGCAATACTGGCCAGAATACGTTGGTTGCGCTTGCGCGCGCCGTGAAACATGAGAACGAGATGATTCGACTGGGTGCTGTTGCTGGCTCGGCAGGGTATGACTTTAGTGACCGTTGGCAGATTTTACAGCCGTTGCTGAGTGACCCGGTGTTGTCGGTGCGAACCGAAGCGGCGGCTGCGCTAGTCAGTCATTATGGGGAAATGAATCCGCTACAAAGAGAGCGCATTCAAAAACCGTTAGATGAATACATGGACATTCAACGCTTTAATGCCGATCGCGGATTTGGGCGAACTAACTTAGCCAATGTATATCGCAGTTTGGGAGAGGCTAATAAAGCGATCGAACTGTATCAACAAGCTTTCGACATCGAACCTTATTTCGAAAATAGCTACGTCAATTTAGCGGACATGTATCGCCGACAAGGTGATGAAGCCAAAGCTTTACAAATTCTGCATGCGGGAATGAAAGCACAACCGAAATCAAGTTCGCTGCCTTATAGTGCGGGGCTTGCGCTGTTAAGACAAGGCAACAGCAAACAAGCTAAACAGTATTTAAAACAGGCTGCAGAAACCGCGAAAGATAACGCTCAGTATTGGTATGTGTACGGTTTAGCGTTGGAGAAATCCGACGTATTAGAAGCGAGTCAGGCGTTAAACAAGGCGTTTGAAGTTGGTGGCGACCCACGGCATCTTTATGCCCAGTGCGAAGTGTTGGCGAGAAACTATCGACAAGGCGGCGTTGCATTTGCCTTTGAACAGTGCACCAAGCAGCTTGGTGCACATGCTCCTGAGGAAGTTATTCAACAGCTCAAAGCGACCGTGACTACAAAGAAATAGGTTCGTAATGCGCGGCTGCTAGGTGCGTTTTGATTCTCTCTCGCAATGCAATATGAGCAGGGTTGTTTAACTCACGTTTATGGTAGACGAACTTGTAAGGGATAGTGCATATAGAAATGGGGCAAGGCAGAACTTGAAGCTTAAGGGCTTTGCTCCATTTGTTCGCAAAAGATTGAGACACTAGACCTAAACAATCGCGTTGTGCGACGTACAACGCCATACCAGCAAGCGAAGATGTGACGAGATCCACTTTTCTTTCCAAAATGGTTTCTTGAGCGAGTTGCTCAAAACCCGACATGTTGTTCCATTTGCCTGAAAACAAACAGTGAGTTTCATCATAAAATTGCTCTTTGCTCAAAGTGCCTTGGATTCGAGGGTGTTGCTCTCGACAAATAATGACGGCCTTTTCTTCGTACGCCTCCTCCATAACAAACGCCGCATCTTTTGTGACCACTGTATCAATTACAAGATCTACTTTTTGTTGTCTTAAAAGCTCAAATAAGATGTATTTTTCGGGAGGTGACTCGTAAAAAATGGCATTTTTTATCGGGCTCATAATGTGCAGCAGAATCTCTGAACAGCACACCTCAAAGTGCTTCTTCTCCATGATAGCATTATCAATAATACTCACCGCTTGCTCAAACTGAGGCAGTAGTTGATACGCCGCGGATGTCAGTGTAATTCCCCGTCCTTTTTTCACAAATAATTGCTTATCTACGACTTGCTCTAAACGCTTTATTGCAGCGCTCACAGCAGGTTGCGTAAGCCCCAATTGTTCCGCGGCTTTTGTATAAGATTGGAACTCCGCGACAACAAGAAAAGTTTGGATCAAATTCAAGTCCATAACGTTACTCATAAATTTAATTTATAGATTAACTAATTTTGACTGCATTTATCGCCTGAAATTAGTGCTTTATCTTATATCAACAATGGTATTGAAAAGCGAATACCATTTTTTACGCACTAGCGAACTCTTGGAGATAATATGAAAAATGCGACCAAAACGAGCAGTAAAAAACTCGTACTTAACGCATGTACGTTAGCATTAGGCGCTGCATCTGCAGTTGCACACGCAGCGGACAAACCCAACATTCTTGTCATCTTTGGTGATGATGTTGGTTACTGGAACCTTAGTACCTACAACCAAGGCATGATGGCGTACAACACGCCAAACATCGATAGCATTGCTAAAGAAGGTGCGAAGTTCACTAACTTCTACGCACAGCAAAGTTCGACAGCAGGCCGTTCTGCATTCATCACTGGTCAAATGCCAAAACGTACTGGTCTATCAAAAGTGGGCTTACCAGGCGCTCCGGAAGGTATCTCGGAAAAAGATCCAACGATTGCAACCATGCTTAAGCAAATGGGTTACGCAACCGGACAATTTGGTAAGAACCATTTAGGTGACCGAGACGAACACCTTCCTACCAACCACGGTTTTGATGAGTTCTTCGGCAACCTATACCACTTGAACGCGGAAGAAGAGCCAGAGAACGTGGATTACCCTAAAGATCCAGAGTTCAAGAAAAAATTTGGCCCTCGCGGCGTTATCCATTCTTACGCTGACGGCAAAATTGAAGATACCGGCCCTCTAACTCGCAAACGTATGGAAACAGTAGACGGTGAGTTCCTAGAAGCGGCTGAAACGTTCATCGACAAGCAAGTTAAGGCAGACAAGCCATTCTTCGTTTGGTTTAACACCACTCGCATGCACAACTTCACGCACGTTCCTGAAGAGTACCAAGGTAAAACCGGTGCTGGTTTCTATGCTGACGGTGTGAAACAGCACGATGACCAAATCGGCGAACTACTGAAAAAAGTGAAAGATCTTGGTGTTGATGACAACACTATCATCGTTTACACCACAGATAACGGCCCGATGGTTGACCTATGGCCAGACGCAGGTATGACGCCATTCCGTAGTGAGAAGAATACAGGTTGGGAAGGCAGCTTCCGTGTTCCTGCTCTTATCAAATGGCCTGGTCACATCAAAGCTGGCGAAACCTTTAATGGCATGATGTCTCTTGAAGACTTCTTCCCAACATTGGTTGCAGCAGCAGGTGACACTAAAGTTAAAGACGAGCTACTGAAAGGTAAGAAAGTTGGCAAGATGAACTACAAAGTTCACCTAGATGGTTACAACCAATTGCCATACATCACAGGTAAGTCAGACAAGTCTGCTCGTAACGAATTCGTTTACTGGAGTGATGACGGTGACTTGGTTGCACTACGTTACGGTAAGTACAAATACCACTTCATGATCCAAGAAAATGAAACGGGCATGGATGTATGGCGTAAACCATTCACTAAACTTCGTGTTCCATTGATCTTCGACTTGAGCATCGACCCATTCGAACGTGGTGACCAAGGTATGGGTTACTCTCGTTGGATGTACGAGCGTTCATTCCTAATGATGCCAGCGGTAGAGAAAGTGAAAGAGGTAATGGGTACGTTTAAAGAGTTCCCACCTCGCATGGAAGCCGGTTCATTCGTACCTAAGTCTTCTAAGTAGTAAAGAACATCGATAATCCATAGCGCTCTTCGGAGCGCTATATACCCAAATAGCTTCCCGTTTACTGCACTACGCTTACGAGGTTATTTGGGTATATTTAATAGTGAGAAACGTATGAGTAAGATTTCCCCTCGCCATTCTACTACCATGCCTATTGTTCCTCTTAAAACGGCTTCTAAAGCACCAGTTTCAGGCGCGTATGACCGTCGATTCCATGTGATGGCAAAGCCGGGCGGAGCAAAATGCAACATCGATTGTCAGTACTGCTTTTATCTGCATAAAGAAAATCTACTGCACCAAGAAAAGCAGCCAAAAATGGACGACGCTACATTGGAAGCGTTCGTGAAAAGCTACATCGAAAGTCAGGATGGCGAAGAAATTGTGTTCTCATGGCAGGGTGGGGAGCCAACGCTGCTTGGGTTGGACTATTTCCGCAATGTCGTAGCTCTGCAAAAGAAACATCAGCCGAAAGGCGTTCGCATTGAAAACGACCTTCAGACCAACGGCATTTTGCTAAACGATGAGTGGTGTGCGTTTTTAAAAGAGCACAACTTCCTAGTTGGCTTGTCGATTGATGGGCCACGAGAGCTGCACGATAAATATCGCAAAACCCGCAGCGGTAAGCCGACGTTTGATCTGGTGACGAAAGCGGTAGATAAGCTCAAAGCGCATGGCGTGAAATTCAACGCGTTGGTGACGGTGAATCGTCACAATGCGAAATACCCGCTCGAAGTGTATCGATTTTTAACCCAAGAATTGGGTGTGACATACATTCAGTTTGCACCGGTGGTTGAAGCGAACGACTTCCAAACAACCGCACCGCAGTTTTGGAACGAACAGATGATTCCAACCAAAGGCAGTGATCTGGCGAAACCGGGTCATCCAATGTCTGTTGTGACGGATTGGTCGGTTGATCCTGAAGACTGGGGACGCTTTTTAATGGCGACCTTTGAAGAGTGGGTGAATAACGATCTTGGCCGTGTACTGGTTAACCTGTTTGAAACCGCGGTAGCGCAAGTAATGGGGAAACCTTCCCAACTTTGCGTGACAGCTGAGTTTTGTGGCAAAGGCTTGGCGATTGAGCACAATGGCGACGTGTTCAGTTGCGACCACTATGTATACCCAGAATACAAACTCGCCAACATTCATGAACACTCATTGAATGACATGGCCTTCTCTACACGACAATACACCTTTGGCATGGCAAAACGCGAATCTTTGCCGACGTATTGTAAGCAGTGTCCCTACTTGCCTTATTGCTGGGGCGAGTGTCCGAAAAACCGTCTGATCAAAACGCCGAATGGCGAGGCTGGACTAAACTATCTGTGTTTGGGAATCAAAATGTTCTTTGATTACGCGTTACCGATGTTGGTTGGTCTTGCACAGCTTCTCCAATCTGAAGAACCGCAAAGATAACATAGTGAATATAACCTTAAGTTATTTCATTTGTTCTTATACTTAACTATTGAAAAGACGGCTTAAACCACTGAAAGGTACCCTATGAACCACGCACAACAAGCGATAAAAGAACTCATCGAACAAACAGAAAAAAGCGTCATTGGACAAAGCCACGTGGTTCGAGCTTTAGTCATCGGGTTATTAACGAACGGGCACATTCTTCTCGAAGGTTTACCGGGAACGGCAAAAACACGTTCTGTAAAATCGTTGGCCAACTTGTTAAACACCAGTTTTGGTCGAATCCAGTTTACGCCGGACCTTTTGCCATCGGACGTGACGGGAACCGAGGTATATCAAGAGTTGGATGGCAAGCCGCAACTCCATTTTCAACCAGGGCCAATTTTTAACAGCATAGTGCTTGCCGATGAGGTCAACCGCGCGCCAGCCAAAGTACAAGCAGCACTACTTGAAGCCATGGCCGAAGGCACAATCACGGTAGGCGATAAAACTCATGTATTGCCAGACTTATTTATGGTGCTTGCAACGCAAAACCCAGTAGAACAAGAGGGCACGTACCCGCTGCCAGAAGCGCAAATGGACCGTTTTATCATGAAGGTTACCGTCGATTACCCAGAAGACGACGCTGAACGTGACATCATCCGTTTGGTGCGCAGTGAAGAATTAGGTGCGGAAACCAGCAGCGAAATTATTACGCCAAAACACATCGAGCCAGACGTGGTGCTAGAAGCGCGCCGTCAGTTACCAAACATCGTGGTATCAGACCTAGTGGAAAACTACATTGTCGCGTTAGTGATGGCGACTCGTAAGCCAGAGCGTTATGCCGATTCAAACTTAGCAAAATGGATTGAGATTGGCTCTAGTCCCCGTGCCTCCATCGCACTAGACAAATGCGCTCGTGCGTATGCGTGGATGCAAGGACGTGACCATGTCACTCCTGACGATGTGCGAGCCATGGTTCCGTCTGTACTGGGCCACCGTTTTTCTTTGACCTACGATGCACTAGCAGACGGAGTCGATCACCAACGCGTCGTGCAAGAGCTGCTAGATTGTGTAGAAATTGGGTAAGCGGGAGGCATTATGGCTCAGCCAACTCTTGCGCCAAAATCACAGGGGATGGATCCCCGTTTGTACTGCGATTACGCTCGTTTAGTACGTCTGCAAGCACAAGCAGAATCATTCAGTTTACTTCCTCATCTAAAAGCGGGCAGCGTACTCTCAGGCCGCCACAATTCGCTGTTTCGCGGTCGTGGATTGAACTTCGAAGAGCTGCGCCATTATCAATTGGGTGACGACATTCGTAACCTGGATTGGAAAGTCACGATGCGCACAGGCAAGCCGCACGTGCGCAGCTACACCGAAGAAAAAGATCGCAACGTGATCGTGTGTGTCGACCAGCGCAGCGCAATGTTTTTTGCTTCGACGCAAGTAATGAAATCGGTTGTCGCGGCTGAAATCGCGGCCATGTGCGGGTGGCGCGTGTTAAAAGATGGCGACCGAGTTGGTTTTGTCATCGCATCCCAACAGGCGTTGTTTCACACCAAGGCGCAGCGTTCGCAAAACGATCTTCTGGCTCAACTTAAGCGTCTCGCTAAAGCCAATCAATCGCTCAATGTGGACTCCCGCAATTCCGAAAAAGTGACGTTCAGTCAATGGATTGAGCTCATTAAACGCATGAAGCTCAAACAATCCACTTTGATTTTTATCAGCGACTGGAGCGACTGCGAGGAGCACCATCTTGACCACCTTAAACAGCTACAACAGCACAACGATGTTCTTGCAGTGATGGTCAGTGACCCATTAGAACAAGCGCTACCAGACGATTTGGCAAAATCGAAATGGGTGGTTGGTGATGGGCAGTATCAACTCAATTTAGACAGCCAAGCAAAGGTAGAGGCCGCGAGCGCAAAGCTTGAGGCTCGAACTAGCTTACAGCGTCAATCACTCTCTCAACTTATGGCGATGAAACACCTTCCGCACATCGAACTCGATACGACAGGCGAGCACATTAAACAATTTCAAAAACTGGTAGGAGGGCGTTAAATGAGTGGTCTTCCTACGCCTCCGAGTACCTATATACTCAGAGAGCTACATGATGTAGCCGTGCCACCAAGCGTGAGTTGGTATCCGCAAACTATTGGCTGGAAGATTTTAGCGGCGGTTGCGCTCATTGCACTGGTGTATGTCGCGTATCGTTTGGCTCGACAGTGGTGGTGTAACCGCTACCGACAAGAAGCTCTGTTGACGATTTCGCAAATCAAACCGAGCGACAAAGGCATGCCTAAAGCATTGTTCTCTGTGCTTAAAATTGTGTTGATTCATGTTGATAGCCGTAACGCGAAATTGTTTGATACCGCCTTTTTGCGAAAGCTCGATGCGCTATATCCGCAAACCGGAGATTCTCAAGCAAACTCGCAAGTGGTCTTTAACGATGAGCTTTCAAAGCGCTGGCTACAAAGTATTGTTGACCCAAGCATTATGCTAACCAACGAAGAGCGAGTAACGCTTATTGCTCGTGCGAAAAACTGGGTGAGTGAGCACCGTTGTGATGCTAAAAAAAGCGCGGCAAAGAAATCACCACTATTGAAACGCAAAGCAAATCAGGGAGGTCAACATGAATGATCTTCTTGTATCGCTAACTGGTTTGTCTGGTTTTGAATTTGCTCACCCAATGTGGTTTCTGATTTTGCCGCTGCCATTGGTGGTGTACTACTTGGTGCCTGCATATCGCACTAAGCAAATGGCGATCAAAGTGCCGTTTTTTAGTCAGTTGGTGGAAGCGATTGGCGAGACGCCGTCAGAAGGTGCAAGCCAGTTAACCCCAAGCTGGTGGCAACGAGCAACGTTAATTCTCTCATGGCTTTTGGTGGTGTGTGCGATGGCAAAACCCACCGTGTTAGGCGAGCCTCAAGTTCGCGAGAGTTTAGGGCGCGATGTTATGGTGGTGGTGGATCTTTCGGGTTCCATGGCTGAGCCTGATTTCACGTCTCGTACAGGTGAAAAAATTTCTCGCCTTGATGCGGCAAAAGAAGTGCTGACGGAGTTTGTTCAGTCTCGTAAAGGTGACCGATTAGGCTTGGTACTTTTTGGAGATGCCGCTTTTGTGCAAACGCCATTTACCGCAGACCAAAAAGTGTGGCTCGAACTGCTTAACCAAACCGATGTGGCAATGGCAGGGCAGAGTACCCATCTTGGTGATGCGATTGGCTTAGCGATTAAAGTTTTTGAGCAAAGCGATAAGTCGCGTGGTGCTTTAGAACAAGAGCAAAACCGTGAAAAAGTCGCGATTGTATTAACCGATGGTAATGACACGGGCAGCTTTGTCGAACCGATTGATGCGGCGAAAGTTGCGAAAGCCAAAGGCGTGCGAGTGCACGTGATTGCGATGGGTGATCCGGAAACGATAGGTGAATCCGCGTTGGATATGGACACGATTCATCGCATAGCGAAAGAATCCGGCGGTGAAGCGTTTGAAGCTCTCAACCGTGATGAACTATCGGCTGCCTACGACGAGATTGGCAAACTGGAACCTCAACTTTACGAAAGCACCACATACCGGCCGAAACAAAGTCTTCACCATTACTTGATGGCGTTAGTGGTCATCATGCATTTACTCGCGTTCAGCGTCGCGACACTCAAAAGAAGGGCTGCAACACGATCATCATTAGGAGAGAGCGATGTTTGATTCTCTTAGTTGGACGCAATTCTTTACGCAGTTTCATTTTATTCGACCGTTGTGGTTACTTGCTTTGATCCCCATGTTTTTCTTGGTGTGGTTGCGCTGGCGAGAAGAAAGCAAACCAAGCTGGAAGGATGTTCTGCCCGAACATTTACGCAATGCTTTGACGATAGGCGAGCGAGGTTGGCGCAAGCAACTGCCGCTTAAGCTCTTGATGCTGATTGTGCTACTCGCCATTGTGATTTGTGCAGGCCCAACGTGGCAACGTGAATCTTCTCCCTTTGGTGAAGATAAAGCCTCTCTGCTTGTGGTGCTTGATAACAGCGACTCGATGCTGCAAAAAGATCTCCCACCAAGCCGCCTTGAGCGTTCCAAACAGAAAATACGCGATTTGTTAGTTGCGCGAAAAGGCGGAAAAACGGGTTTAGTCGTGTTTGCGGGCAGTGCTCATGTGGCGATGCCTGTGACTCAAGACAGCAAAGTATTTGACCCATTCTTGGCGGCCATTGCGCCAGAAATCATGCCCGTGCAAGGTAAGCTTGCTGAAAAAGCCTTGCCGTTAATTGATCAACAATTGCAAGGTCAACCAGGCTCCACCGTTTTGTTGGTGAGCGATGGCGTGAACCCGGCCACAATTAAGCAATACCAAGCGTATTTTGCAGGCAAACCTTATCAACTGTTAATTCTTGCTGCGGGGAATACAGACATCGTGAGTAACAACCCGATGGATTTGGATTCTCTGCAAAAACTGGCCAGCCAGACCAACGGTCGATTGGTGGAAGTGACGGTCGATAACAGTGATATCGAACAACTGAATCGATACGTTGAGCGCAATATGCAGCTTAATGGCGAATCTTCAATGCCTTGGAAAGACATGGGTTATCAACTGCTGTTCCCAATCGCGTTGATCATGATGCTGTGGTTTAGAAAAGGGTGGTTAGTGCAGTGGTGCGTGATTGCAATGGTGAGCGGTACACTGTTGATGCCGACCAGTGCAATGGCGGAGAACATTTCTGTGAAAGCCGAGCAGCCACAAGTTGTGCAAAAAGTGACGACCTTCGACAAGGTGGCACAATGGTGGTGGGATTTGTGGCTGACGCCAGACCAACAAGGACAGCGTTTGTTCAACCAACAAGCGTATTTAGAAGCTGCAAAACACTTTGTCGATCCATTACGCAAAGGCACGGCGTACTACTACGCTAGCGAGTTTGAGCTCGCGCACAGTGCGTTTTTGGAAATGCAAAACGACCCGTCCGAAGAGGTTAGAGATTACGGTCTTTACAATGCGGCGAGCGCGTTGGCGCGCCAGCGTGAATATTTGGCTGCACGTGACTTGTTAAAATCCCTAGCCAGCAAGCCAACGTTGAGCGAGTCGTTAAGACCTGATGTTGAGCACAACTTGAAAGTGATTGCTGGCATCGTCGATGAGATAAATCAGATGAGTGAAAGTCAAGCCGGAACAGAGCAAGAGGCGTCAACCGAGCTAGGCGACAACCCTCAAACCGCAGAAGGAGCGGATGAACAAACGTCAGCGGAGTTGATGATTAAAGAGACGTTAAGCGCAGACGACATCTTAGGTAGCCAAGAATTAGCCGACAAGTGGCTAAAGCGAGTCGAAGCGGACCCGAAGTATTTCTTACGCGCTAAATTTCAAATTCAATTACGCTCGCCAACAACGGGTAGCTCAACTACGACAACGGAACACAATACAGAGGAGGCGGCCCAATGATGATGAATGTCCATCGCGTTAACTCTTTTGCTCTTCCTGTACGGATAGTGGCATGGTTAGTGGTTTGTTTGAGTCTATTCGTAAGTCGTCACGTTTTCGCTCAGGATATTTACGATCTTCAACGCAATCATGGTGTTGAGTTGCAAGCGTGGGTTGGTCAACAACCAACGGCTGGAGAAAAGCGTAAAACGCCAAGTTTTAGTGTCAACGAGCAAGTCATTTTAACCATCGAAGTGGCAACGCCGCGCTGGTTTACGGGTGGGACGCGAATTGGCAGTATTGAAATGCCCAATGTTATCGCCAAACAGCGTAATCAGTTAGCCACTAACTTCACGGAGCACAAGGGCGGACAAACTTGGTCGCGTCAACGCTGGGAAGTGACTTTGTATCCACAAGCATCTGGTGATTTTGTGATTCCACCTGTCGCTGTGGGCGTTCAGGTGTCGGCGCCGGACGGCGAGAAGGTGTCAGGCACACTTTACACGCAGCCGATTAAGTTCAAAACTGTCTTGCCATCGGGATTGTTGAGCGGTGACACGCCTTGGTTTTCTGCAACGCACGTAGACGTAAAACAAGAGTGGGAAACCTCCACTGAGTCACTCAAAGTTGGGGATGCAATCACGCGTAAAATCACCGTTTCAGCTCAAGATTCACTATCTGTGTTGTTACCAGACTTGTTGAAAGGAGAATCGACAACCCGTTACCAAGCGTATCCTCAACCGCACCGTCTTACAGATACGCAAACACGTGGTGATTACCAGTCAACACGCACAGAAGAGAGTGTGTACGTGATTCAACAAGGTGGTGAATTAACCCTGCCAGATTATGAGTTCCGTTGGTGGAACAGTAAGACTCAACAAGTGGAAACGGTGGTGCTAGAGGGCAAAACATTTGCCGCGAAGCACACGTTGAAATCCTTCATCAAAACGTACTTTGCATGGATTGTATCTACGCTTGTATTTCTGGGTTTTGTGACTGTTTCATTGGTAGCCATTAAACGTTACTACCGCAACAAACCGACACCAGCATGGTTGACGTTCCACCGTTTGTTAAAGGCTAAACGTTGGTCTGAAGCAAGGACCGTATTGTACAAACAATTGCGTTTAAATACGGCAGAGCTGGAAATGACCAAAGCCGATTCGAGTGAATCGTGGCAAAAAAGTGCGTCGCGAATGCAAAATGGTGAAAATAGCGCTCATTTAATGAAGTCGATGTGGCGCAAGATCCAGACCAAACAACAACGCTTTAAATTCCGTATACCGCGAGCGTTACCAGAACTGGACAAAGTCATTGGAAGAGATGGCAATGAATAAAACGGGGCGCTAATATAGCGCCTCGTTTTTATTAGAGAATAGAGTTCAAATGAGCCAAGAGTTTATGCGCCGCGCATTGGAAGTGTCCAAAAATGCGCTTCCTGAATGTCAACCCAACCCGCCGGTTGGCTGCGTGTTAGTGAAAGACAATCAAATCGTTTCAGAAGGTCATACTCAAGCTATTGGTGGCAACCACGCGGAAGTAGAAGCGCTGAATGCATATCAAGGCTCGTTAGAATCGGTGACGGCATACGTTACGCTCGAACCGTGTTCGTTTGTAGGTCGTACGCCAGCTTGCGCGGTGACATTAGTGAAATCCGGTATTGGCAAAGTCGTCGTAGCCATGTTGGATCCAGATCCGCGCAACAGTGGTCGAGGTATCGAGATTCTAAAACAAGCCGGTATTGAGGTAGAAATTGGTTTATGCGGCAAGGAAGTCAGCGAGTTTCTTACCCCATATTTAGGCAAATCTTAATGTAAGCTTTGGCCTGCACGTTAGCAGCCCACTTATGCGGTGAATGGAGTACGTCAAAATTGAGTTAAAACTCATTAAAACAGGTCGTACCGCCCATTTCTTGTACTTAGCTACGTTAACTATCATGCTGTTAGATTAAAATAGAAAAAGTGATTTTCGAAAAATTTAATAGCATGAAACCGACCGATCTTAATCTCATCCCCATTTTTATCGCCATCTACGAAGAGCGTAATTTGTCTCGGGCGGCGGCACGTTTAGACATCACCCAACCCGCGGTGAGTAAAGCGCTAGCAAGATTGCGCGATATCTACGACGAACCATTGTTTCACCGCAGTTCTTCTGGTGTTGAGCCAACATCGTTTGCTGTCGATATTTATCCGGCTATGGTTGCAGCGATAAAGAACTTTACCTCGACGCTGTCGGCATCGGTTGAGTTTGATCCTAAAGTTTCCAATCGCATTTTCTCTATCGCTTGCGTGTCGATTTTAAGCTACGAGTTGCTGCCACAGTTGATGAAGCAGATTCACGAGTTAGCGCCGAATATCGCTTTGGAAGTGCACCCGCTGTTTACTGAGGATTACGAAAGTGATCTACGCTTACAACGTTATGATTTGATTATCGATTTAGCACCACGCGGGAGAACGGTCTTGAAAGTTGAACCCGTGATCACTGAGCGTTTGATGGTGGTGTGTAACAAAGATCACCCTCGTATCGCAGAGAGCATTTCTCAAGAGCAGTTTTTTGAAGAAGAACACGTCGCAGTATCGCAGTGGCAAAGCCGAAAAAGCATGCTGAGTGCAGAAGATATTGTTGATTTGGACAAACGCAAAATCATGTATCGAGCCGCAGGAGCACTGGAAATGTTGCCGGTTATCTGCGGTAGCGAATACATTGGTTTGATGCCAGAATCGATGATTAAGTTGTTCAGTAATACCTATCATGTGAAAGCACTGCCGTTTCCATTTGATGTAACAACTTACGATCTTTGCACCATTTGGCACCCTAGTCGCACTAATGAAAGTGCTCATCAGTGGTTGCGCGCGCAAATCAAACACGCAGGGAAAGTCATCAAGAAATAGGAAGTCCATATGAAGACAATACGAGCGATTCTAAACGGCAAAAAAGCCGGTAATCCTGAGCTAAGAAACGCCATCATGAAAATGAGAGACAGGGGCGTAGATGTGCAAGTTCGCGTCACTTGGGAATCGCAAGATATGCCGCGTCTCGTGAAAGAAGCGGTAACGGATGGTATTGAGCGTATTGTTGTTGCGGGTGGCGATGGCACTGTCAATGAGGCTGCTTCGGCACTTATCCACATTGCTCATGAAAGTCGCCCTGAACTTGCCATTATTCCGCTTGGTACGGCCAATGATTTTGCGACCGCGAATCATATTCCAGATTCGATTGCTGATGCATTAACGTTGGCAGTGGAAGGGCAAGCGCTGTCTGTTGATTGCGTTAAGGCGAACGATCGTTGCTTTATCAATGTTGCGGCGGCGGGTTTTGGCGCAGAAGTGACGGCAGAAACGCCTGTTGAGTTAAAAAACTTTCTCGGTGGTGGGGCTTACACACTGACTGGCGTGGTTAAGGCGCTCGGCTTCAAACCTTATGATGGCAGCATCACTATCGAAGGGGGCCGTTACGATGGCGAAATGTTGTTAGGGGCATTTTGCAACAGCCGCTTAGCTGGTGGCGGTCAACAGCTCGCTCCCCATGCGATGATTGATGATGGTTTGATGGACTTAACGCTGGTTCGTCCGTTTTTACCGCATGAATTGCCCAAAGTCATTGAAGAGATTAACAACCCATCCGAGAAAGGCGAGTTTGTGAAACACACCCGAGCCAGTTGGTTGGAGATCGATTTTCCGAATCCTCTACCACTTAACTTGGATGGCGAACCGTATCATTCCCGTAAAATTCGATTTGAAGTGCAACCAAAGAGTTTGAAGTTGGTGCTACCTAAAGATTGCCCGTGCGTGACGCACTAAGTCCAACCTTATGAGATGAGCAAAACAAAGCCACAGATGGGTGGCTTTGTTTTATCACTATTTTTTACTGTTTCAACAATAGCTCCTTGGCTAGAGGACTTTCGTTGTTAGGGCTCTTCGTTGTTAGGGCTCGTTTATAGCTTTTGGATGGTATCTACGTCGATTTGCATGGTGGTCCATTCTGAATCGATTTCGCCACGAATTGCCACTTTGTCGTTTGGTGTCACGTCTAAGCCCATCCATTCTTCGTTGTCGATCTCTACTTCGATTTCGCCAGTGCTGTCTTTGAACAAGTAAGTCTCGTTACCTAGTGATTGAATGATGTGCCCAGTGAGCATTACGGCGCTGTCTTCAGTTGCGTTTTGCGCATCTTTCACTGTGTTGATTACGCTTACTTCTGGGCCATTAAAAGCGGCGAAAGCCGAGCTTGAAAGTAGGGCAAACATGGATGCCAAAATCATTTTTTTCATTATCGTTTCCTTAAATTAAAAGTAGTAAGTTGTGCCTACGTTAAAGGATGCTGTGTTTGCGTAGCTGTCTAGTTGGTATTTTGCGTTTGCGCCAATGGTGAGCTTTGGGAACACTTGGTATTCCGCGCCCACAGAGAACATTGCGCCTAACTCGTTATTTTTCTCCGCGCTATGGAAAAGCGTGTTGGTCATTTCCACATCGTCATTCGCAACAAGTTCATAATCTTGATGTTTAGAAACCTTGGCGTCGTATTGTGTGTAAGTTAGACCCGCTTTGAACTTGGTTGTCCATTTATCATTTAATGCGTAACTAAACACTGGAGCCAACGACACTTGTTTGGCTTTGATTGACGCATCCCAATCCATTTCATGATGGTAATCTTTGCCATCGACTGGCTTGATACCTAGGTTTTTTGAACGACTATCATCAAGGTCAAACTGGCTGTAACCCAGTTCCAATGCCCAGTTGTCATTAAATGCGTAACCGACAAAACCTGAGAAAATACCATCTTCAAGTTCAGGGTTGAGTGTTACGTTGTCAGCTGAAAAGTGAGGTTCCAAATCATGGTCAGTGGTGCCTAGTCCATATTCCAGACCTACATAAGGAGCCGCAGATACCGAAACTGAGCAGGTAACAAGTAACGCAAGAAGTGTTTTGTTCATTCTAATTTTGCCTCTTCAAATCAACTTAGTGAGTAGAAGCGCATTTTGTGTGATGAAGCGTGAAGTGATCGTGAAGAAATAAAAGAATTTGGCGTGCAAATAGAAAAATTCCCCAAAGCGTGGGGAATTTTTCGGTCTTGGCTCGTCAATTGAGTGGGCTTCGAACAGCGCTCTTGTTTAATAAACGGTGCACCAATCGTTTTTCATGTCTATAAGCTGCCAGTTGTCACGCGCATTGGCTTCGTCTAACGCTTTATCTAAGCGGCCAACGTCCGATTGACGGTCGTATTTCCACTCGCGCGCTTCGTCAGTGTGATGCACAATCATCGCCATAGAGTTTGGTTGGCTTGTCGCCCACTGCATCATCGCTTGGTCTCCGTCCGAGTTACCAACGGCGAGCACTGGTTTCTTACCAATAATGTACTGAATGTTTTCGACTTTCACTTCTTTATCATCGAGCGTTAACAGTTCGCCCAACTTCATCACTTTAGGTTGACCATCATTAAAGCTGTATTCGTATTTCAACGCACTGCCGATGATTTGTTCTTCAGGAATGTTGTACGCCTCTGGAGCCCACACGCGCATAAAGTCCACGCCACCACCCGAAACAATGTAGGTTTTGAAGTTGTTCTCTTGCAGGTACGTAAGCATTTCGCGCATCGGCTTAAAGGTGAGAGCGTTATAGGCTTTACCAAAGCGCTTGTCTTTCGCTGCCGCAAGCCATTGCTCGACGGATTGTTGGTATTCTTCAACGGTCATGCCGCTGTGGGTGACTTTCATGATTTGGAGTAGCGATTCTTTGCCGCCAGCAAAGACTTTCTCTAAGTCGTTTTCAATGACGGATTTAAAAGGTTCCTGCGTTTTCCATTCTGGATGCGTTTTCGCAAGGGCTTTGATTTGATCTAACGCGAATGCAATTTGGAAATAAATCGGCTTTTCTGACCAAAGTGTACCGTCGTTGTCGAACACGGCAATGCGGTCAGAAACGGGAATAAATGTCGCCTTTGAACTGTCGGTAGATTGCTCGACAAAATTCACAATGGCGGTTTTGCTGTCGCTGTCTTTCCAAGAAGGGAGCAGGTTGGCATCGCAATCTTTCGCGAGGCTGGAAAAAGATAAGCTAGTTAAGACGGCAAGAGTACAGAGATGGATTTTGTTCATTATTTACCTCGATTGATTTCACTAGGTTGTGATCCCTAAAAAGGGCAATGAGGGCGGATAACCTTAAACGACCACTTACACGTTGTACTCATGTCATTTTCTCGCCCACGCGTTAGCGTTGAAAATTCGCCTTCATCATAAGCAAGCGTAGTCGCATTCCTTGGTTGTGCACGAAATGAATAGCGTAATGCTTCCAAAACGCCGCATACGGGTTATCTCAAACTGCCCAAAGTAGAGTAGCAACAAGCGCCATGAAAATAGGTTATAAGCGGTATAACAAGCCTGCGGTATTAATGAAATTTATGATTGGGTCATCAAAGTGAATCGCAGGTAAATATCCGGATCACGCCTTCAAATTCGCAACAGCAAAGGTGACTCATGCAAATTACTCAAAGTCCTCAGTTCAACGGCAAAGCGTCTAAGCGTTTACATGTTATGGCAAAGCCCATTGGTGCTGCCTGTAACATTGACTGTACTTACTGCTACTACCTTAGCAAACAGGACTTACTTGAGTATAAAAAAGGATGTTCACCAATGATGGATGAAGCCACGTTAGAGGCTTACATCAAACAGTATATTGAAGGGCAAAACACACCTGAGATCGTCTTCTCCTGGCAGGGCGGTGAGCCAACGATGCTGGGTTTGGATTACTTCAAGAAAATTGTCGAGTTTCAAGAGAAATACCAGCCCGCAGGCGTGAAGATCTCTAACGATCTGCAAACAAACGGCACGTTATTGAATGACGAATGGTGCGAATTCTTAAGCGAGAACCATTTCTTGGTGGGCTTGAGTATTGATGGTCCTGAAATGCTGCACAACGCGTATCGAACCAACCGAGCCGGTCGGGGCACATTCAAACAAGTCATGAATGCGGTGGAGTTGCTGCATAAATATCAGGTGAACTTTGCCACGCTTACCTGTGTGAACAACCTGACGAGCCGAAATCCGCTTGAAGTATATCGTTTTCTGCGAGATGAGGTCCGCTCGCCACAAATGCAGTTTATTCCTATTGTTGAACAGAAAACGTTCCGCACCACTGCGCCTCAAAAATGGCAACCGCAAGAACAGCTTAAACAAGGAGACAAGCGTTTGATTCCGGGTCACAAAGATTCTGTCATGGAACCTTGGTGTGTTGCTGATGAAGCTTGGGGTAACTTCCTGATTGCGGTTTTTGATGAATGGATTAAGAACGATATCGGCAAAGTGTTTGTGCAATATTTTGAAGCCAGTGTAGAGGCTTGGATGGGGCGTGCTAATCCACTTTGTACGCTGGGTGAGGTGTGCGGTAAGGGGTTAGCTATGGAGCCAAATGGCGATGTGTTTGCATGCGATCATTACGTTTATCCGGAGTATAAAATTGGCAATATTCATCATGACAAGCTGGATGAACTGGCCTACAGCAAAGAGCAACAGAAGTTCGGTTTTGCAAAATCTCGCTTGTTAACGCAGCAATGTCGAGACTGTGAGTATCAGTTTGCATGCTACGGTGAATGCCCGAAAAACCGTTTCATTCGTACTCGTGATGGTGAGCCGGGACTTAACTATTTATGTGCAGGATGGAAGAAATTCTTTGCACATGCTGACAAAGCGATGGCATACATTTTACGCGCAACGGGTAACGTGGTGGCTCATGGCAAATACAGCGATTCAGTCGTGCGCCAAGAGAGTGAACAACGCCCTGTATTCGAAACAAAATTTTGAGGAATTGGTATGTCATTGTCTACAGAAGCCCCCCTGTTAAAGACACCGTGTTTGGCACCGCGCAAACGTCGACCGAACAAAGTGAAGATGCTTTCTAAGTCGTTATTGGCGGTCACATTAGGCGCGGTCGTTAATCATTCTGTTATGGCGCAAACGCCGACGGAACAAACGCAAGCTCAGCCGACGGCGGCAGAGCAAGTGCAACAACCAACGCCGCAGCAAGTGATTTCTAAGCTCGCTTATCAAGCCCAAGACCAAAAGTTGCCGACCGAACAACGTGTTCAAGCGCTGCGCGAACTGGGTAATTACCCAAACCAGAATGCTCTGGTGGCTGTTGCTCGAGGTTTACAAGATAAAGACCCGGTAATTCGCGAAGCTGCGATAGTCGGCGCGCAACCTTACGCGATCGAAAACCGCTGGCGCATGGTGGAACCACTACTTAAAGATGAATCCTCTTCCGTGCGTATTGCGGCAGCACTGAACTTAGTGCGTGACTATTCTGTTTTGACAGAAGCGCAAAGACCAGCGATAGAAAAGCCTGTGGACGAGCTTTTAGCGAGTTTAAAGAGCGGAACGGCTAACAACACCCAATTGCTGTTAGCCGATGTGTATCGCTGGCATGAAAACTGGAAACAAGCGGACGATATCTATCAAGCATTGTTATCCAAAATGCCGGAAAACCCAGATGTTTGGCTGAACTTAGCCGACAATTACCGCGCGCAGCAACGTGAGCAAGAAGCGATTGATACACTAGATAAAGCGATTGAACGCCTTCCAGACAATGCAGCCCTGCATTATTCGAAATCTTTGACGCTCGTTCGTTTAAACGACAAAGAGCAAGCCGCAAATGAAATCGAAAAAGCGGCTAACATGGCGAAAAACAATAGTTATTTTTGGTATTTGAATGGTGTGCTACAAGAAGAGTTCAGTGTCGATAAGGCTGTGAAATCTTTTGAACAGGCTTACTTGATTTCAGGCGCGCCAGAGCAGCTGTACGCGGTTTGTGATAT
Source organism: Vibrio sp. VP6 (assembly GCF_028823755.1). NCBI lineage: Bacteria > Pseudomonadati > Pseudomonadota > Gammaproteobacteria > Vibrionales > Vibrionaceae > Vibrio > Vibrio sp. VP6. The sequence goes on along the minus strand of NZ_JAPEID010000033.1, from coordinate 9,380 downwards.
CTATATTCGTTACGATAATCCGAAAACGGATGAATGCTTGGCGGAACTAGAAAAAGTCGCACCAAGCCATGTGATTGACCAGCTAAAACAGAAAAGAGCGCTGACTTCTGCAAAGCCTAAAAGCTAGTCAATTCGCTTTTCATCTTCTTTTCGCGCGGTGACGTAACACACTGCAAACGGCACATTAAGGCGAGAAAACTCTCTGATCCAACGCCATTGGTTATCTTGGAGTTTATCGCCGGGCCCTTTTACTTCAATCCACTCGAACTCGTTGTCTCTAAAAGCAATCAGATCCGGCATCCCATTACGGTAAAGCTTAAGATCGCTTAACTGAACCTTAAATAGTTCGAGTAATGTGCGGGTAGGAATGGTGTTGAGTGACTGTTCAAGCAATTCCTTGCCTATTAAGCTCCATTGAACAAACGGATTGCTGATACCAAACTTTTCATCGTATTTCGTTAAAATCGCTTGTGTATTACCCAATTTTAACTGTGCGAAAGCTTCATCAATAAGTGCTTGGCGCTTTGCTACAAAATCGGAATGGTACAAATCCAGAGGACGGTGTTGATAGGCATTGATGAATGCCCCTTCAATGGGAGCGAAAATCGCGTCCCAAAAAGTGAGCCCAAGTAATGCATTCAGCAGTGCATTTTCGGCGTAAAATACACTCCAACCTAAAGATTCAAAGTGCGCTTTGCTGGCGAGTTCGACTCTCTGTTGAGATAAATCCAGTTTAACTCGGTACTCCATACAGGTTGGCTTTATCACTCTTGGCACTTTCTCACCTTGTTTTCGTTTCAGCCGCTGCTCAAGTTTTTGTGCGACTTCGAGCTCAGACACATCGATCGGTGAGTGAAGCATCTCTGTGACAATGTCACTAAATAAATTATCATGGTTCAGTTTGTCATAGATACGTGCGCGTCGTTCTCGGCTTGGCGTAAGTTGAGTTTGGCCAAATAGAGATAGGGCGGTCTCTAGCTCATCAATCCGTTCGTAATCACGTGCTATGTCATTCAACATGTGCTCACGTTTACGATCCACATAAGGATGATGAACAGGGTGAGGCATCGCTTCAATAAGAAGGTCGAGATTGGCTTTGTCTTTTCGGTCAAATTGCCAGTACAGGTTGGCCAGTTGGCTCAGTTCAATTAAGCGGTCTATTTGCTCTCGTGAATTAAAGAAGCGGCGCACTTTACTCAATTGATATTGCTCGAACTGATGCAGACCTAAGTCATCAAGCACAAACTGACTTAAGTCTTGATGGGTGTTGGCAAAAAACAGAGTGAGCAACACGTCGATCATGTGGGCGGAATTGAGTCTGACGATCGTAAACTCAAGTTGCTCTACGCGATCAAATTCCGTATTACTCAAACGTTCGACAAGGGCGTCTTTCTTGAGTGATTTCGGCAGTTCGGGATAAAGCGCGGAGATCTCTGGTTTGGTCAGTAAGTTAGCCGCCAACTCTTGATGAGAAAGTGGTGGGGATAGTGAGATGAAATCTTGTTCGCCTAATTCCGCCAGCGCAGCATCGATGAATGGGATTTCTTGATAATTGAGTTTATCGCTTCGAAACCAACATCCTTTTCGGCTGTATAAACGCACTAAAAGGCACTGGGCGTGTTTGTTCAAGGAATCAAACGAACAAAGCCAGGCGTGTTCTTCCTCGGTCAGTAAATCGCTGTACCACGTTACTGCGTGGTGAGTCAGCTTAAAGAAGTTTTCTAAATAGTAATCTGGCGCGAGTTCGATTGGGCTTTCCATAAACGACCGATAACAAAAAAGGCTTAACCCATAGGTTAAGCCTTTTCGCTATCAAATCAATTCGCAATTATGCGTTTTTTAGCTGTGCTACTTTCGCTTCAGACAGTGGCTTAGTGATGAACGCAAGTACGATACATACAGCCATCATTGCTGAAGAAATAGTGTAAGCCAAGGTGTAGCCGTCGCCATTTGTCATCGAGAAACCAACAACTGCTGCGCCGATTGCACCACCGATACCCCATGCAGTGTAAAGCACACCGTAGTTAGTACCGTAGTTTTTCAGACCGTAGAACTCAGCTGTTAGAGTAGGGAACACCGCTAGAAGCGTACCGTAACCTACCGCTGCGATTGCGGTACCGATGATGAGAGTAAACTCAGAATCGAACGTTGCGAACAACACCATGTTTACGCCTTGTAGAACGAACGCAAGTAGAAGCGTACGAACACCGCCGATTTTATCTGCAAGCATACCCGCAGCAACACGACCGCCAGAGTTGAATACAGCAAGAATGGACGCTAGGTAAACCGCGTTTGGCAAGTTTGCTTGAACGCTTGCGATTGTCGTGATGTTACCGATGATCATTAGACCAACAGAAGCTGCGAACGCGTACATGATCCATAGAGAGTAGAACTGTGGCGTTTTCAACATTGCTTTCCAAGTTAGGTCATCTGACTTTTTCACCGCTTTAGGTGCTTGGCCTTCTTTTACTTTCGGCTCTGCAGGTGTGTAGTCTGCTGGTGGGTTGTTGATGGTTGCTGCAAGAGGAACCGCAATCGCTAGGATACCAACACCAAGAACCATAAAGCTGGTTTGAATGCCCATGCTGTCGATCAGCGCAGACGTTACTGGCGCAAGATAGATAGCCGCTAGACCAAAACCTGCCGCAATAATGCCGTTGACCATACCTTTCTTCGAAGCGTGGAACCACTTCATCGCAGAAGGTGACAGACATGCATAACCAAAACCGATACCTGCACCTGTGATCACACCAAACGTAATGTTCAGCATTAGTGGAGAATCAACAAAGCCAGATGCGATCATGCCTAGACCTGTAAGAACAGTACCTAGGATAAGGATCATACGCGGACCCATACGGTCTTGAAGGATACCTGCAACAAGAAGACAGATAGAGAAGGTGATCGTTGCAGTTGCGTAAGGTGCAGAAGCTTCTGCAGCACTCCAGCCTGATTCAGTCACCAATGCCTTGTTGAATACACTCCAAGCATACAGGATGCCAAGACAAAGGTTGATACAGAACCCTGCAAGCAGGATGCGCATAGCTTTATCAATCTTGCTCATTTTCATTCTCAGTTTTACCTCTTGCTACAACGCAAAGAGGTGTTGGTTTAAAGATGTTTTTTCTCAAAATTAGTTTGCGTTTTTCAACGTTTAACGCAATGAGCGCGGATTATAACCAATAAAGATGTGATTGGAATCTCTTTTTACTTACAGGTCTAAAAATAATTTGAAAATATAAAATCAATTGTTAATTGATGGTTTTGTATATAGGAAAAATGTTGATCTAACGTAATGTGCTTTGTTTTCAATCCTGTAAAGCTAAGTGCAACTGAGTGAATTCAGAACGACTCGACGTTTAGCTCACATTTCCTGTAAATAGTTTCAAAATGTTTTTGAGTTAATTTTTTGTAACAAAAGTGCTCAAAATAAGTGCTAAGCAGCCGAAGTGCCGAATTTAAAGGCTTTATAAAATTCTGCTTGTTAACTGTATGTAAAGTGCGCGCTCTGAGTTGTCAGCAAGGACGAAAGTGAATAAAAAATGTGCTTGATATTGCGATCTAGATAAGCAAAATGGAGCGCAAAATGAGTTTTCATTTATGAAGGGATGCTTTTTTAGACTTGTTGTGAGGTGACTTATGAAATTGTTCCTATTACTCATGGCTTCTGTTTCTGCTGGTGTAGCATCTGCAGATCACATCCATTCATTTATGTTAGGTTTATCTATTGCTTCTCTGGCAGTGGGTAGCTGTTATTTCTTTGCTTTCCGTAGCTCGCGTTTTCCGCAGTTAGCGCTGTTTCTATTGATTTGCGGCATGTTATCTAAACTGACTATTACGGTTGTAGGTGTTATGTGGGGTATGTCTGCGCAATTGATTACTTCACCAATCGTGTTTGCGTTGTCCTATCTTTTCTTTTCACTTGCTGTTACGTACTTGTGGTTCAGCTATCGTGAAAGCATCACGCAAATTCCAGAGCGATTTAAAGCAGCTTAATTTAGTACGCCAGCGATTAACGCTGGCGTTTTTGTTTTGGTGATACTTCGCTATTTGGTGTGAAGTTTCTTCGTAAGTTGAAGTAAATAACCTTCGTTTGGAGCGAAAGGCTTAAAAAGACACGCCTGAGCTAACCCGAGATTGTAAGTGGTGGTTCCGGTACTTCAAGGAAGCAAGCAATGACGCGATAGATTTCTCCTTCCGCAACGGTAATTTCCCCATCTGATTCAATCGCGAGTCGACAAGCTTTGACGAACATTCGTCTGTCTTTGGGTTTCAGTTGTAGCAACAACTCTAATGCGGCGCGACTTAAATGCCAATTGCTGTTAGCTGGTTCTAACGTCACTTCAGGAAAGCCTAAATGGGCGAGGGCACAATGGTAGGCGCGCTGAGCTTTGTCTGCTTGAGAGTGACTGACCCATGCCAGCTCTCGCAATAGCCAAAACACACTTTCCTCTAATTGCTTCAATGTCTTGTGTTGTTTGATGAACCCAAAAGAGGCGAGAAGCTGCTTTTCTAGTAAGTTGATGACACACCATTCGGCTAGCGAGTATTGATTATCCGTCTCTGAGAGCTCACGTAGCACTTTACATAAGCTGATTTTCTGGGCTTCACTCAGCGATTTAAGTGCCGGCAGAGCGAGTTCGAGTAACGGGAAACGCAGATGAAGTGGTAAGTCGTAATCTAACCAGGGAAGCAATGTAGATTGCGATGCGAGTGGAACGTACGACTTAATCATTTCGCGCTGAATATCGCTGCCATCAAAAATGAGGGCGAATGCGATAAATCGGGCGCTATATGGTTCACGTGCGATATCAACTAACTCTGGTGGTAATTGACTGATCAACTGTTTGCCTGTCTCACTCAATTGCTCCGATGGTGAGGCAGATTGCGAAGCAGGAGAGCCGCCACCTACGGCAAAGCCACTGACTTGTTCGTTATCAAACGCCGTGTTTTGAGCATGAGAGTGTTGAGCGTAGCTTCCGTCCCAATTGGGTTCGATTCTTCGAATTCTTTCGTCCAGTGGTGGGTGTGTCGCGAACAAACTAGAGAAACCGGACAATTTACTCTGTCCAAACATCATGTGGCTCATTTCATCACTGGCTTTCGTGTTTAAGGTAGAGCCTTGAACGTTGCTGCCAATCTTCTTTAACGCTCCCGCAATCCCTTGATCGTTGCGAGTGAACTGCACGGCACTGGCGTCTGCTAAAAACTCGCGTTGGCGCGAAATCGCTGCTTTGATCATATTGCCGAACAAGGTTCCTAACCAACCCAGCACCAAACAGACAATCGCAATCAGTATGATGACAGCGAAGCCTTTGTTTGAATCAGAAGAACTGCGTGATACGTGACGAGTGCTGTTCGAGTTATCCAAGATCAGATGACCAAAATGAGCAATGCAGGTAATGCCAAATAACGCACCAATCAGACGAGTATTCAACCGCATATCACCATTTAAGATGTGGCTGAACTCATGGGCAATTACACCTTGAAGTTCGTCACGGCTAAATGCATCTAGTGCTCCTTGCGTTACTCCGATGACGGCATCATCAATGCTCATGCCTGCAGCAAACGCGTTGATGCCGTGCTCTTCCGTCATCACATAAACTGGTGGCACGGGAATCCCCGAAGCGATGGACATTTCTTCCACAACATTGAGTAACTGGCGGTGTTTCGCATTTGACGTGTCTGTCGAAATCAACTTGCCACCGATACTTTCTGCAACGCCACGTCCACCATTGGCGTTTAGCTCACTAAGACGAATGAATGAGCTGATGCTAACAACCGTTAGCACGCCCACAAAGCTCAACAAACAATAACTGATGATGGATTGAGTGGTGAACGGTTCGCCAGTGAAATAAAAGTAGATGCCAATCGAAATGATACTCACTAGCCCTGTGATGGCTAAAACGGCCAAAGTGAATAGCATCACCAAAAGTCCAGTTCGCTGGCGCGCAGTGTCTTGATGATGAAAAAAGTCCATTAGAACGCAACCTTCGGCGCTTCTTGGATTGCTTCTGTGTCTGCAAACTCAAGTAACTTACCGTCTTGGAAACCAAATGTGTTCGCGAAGATAACGGGTGGGAATGTTTGCTTGTAAGTGTTGTAGCTGGTCACGGCATCATTAAATGCTTGGCGGGCAAACGCGACTTTGTTTTCGGTACTGGTTAGCTCTTCTTGGAGTTGGCTCATCGTCTCGTTTGCTTTCAATTCAGGGTAGGCTTCTACCACAACGTTCAGTTTGCCTAGAGCGTTTTGTAACATGCCTTCTGCTTGGCTAAGCTGGCTAATTGCAGCATCACTATCTGGTGCATCACTGGCGGCTTTTAAACCTGCTATCGCTTGGTTACGAGCTTGGATAACGCGTTCAAACGTTTCCTTCTCATGATCCATGTAACCTTTAGCGGTGTTTACTAAATTCGGAATTAGGTCGTATCGACGTTTCAGTTGAACTTCGATTTGAGCGAAGCTGTTTTTAAAGCGATTTCGTAGAGTAACGAGCTTGTTGTAAATACTGATTGCGTAAACCACAACCAGCAGAACAATAACAATAAAGACAATCAGTGCAGTCATAGTGAGTTCCATTTTGTGAATGTATCAGTGTTTTATATAAGTAGTTGAGATATTAAGCAAATTAGACTTACTTATAATGTGGGGTATTTTTAAATATGGCACGTATTGCGTAAGAAATATGAGAGCTATTTGGGATAAGAACAAAGGGAAAGGATTCTCAAGGAGAGCAAAATAAAAAGGCCCGGCGTGAAAGCCGAGCCTTGTGGAATATTCGAATTTTAATCCGCGATTAAGCTGTCATCGGAACAAGTACCATAGTACCGATGATTACCGTCAATAGGCCAGCAAGCACAGGCACTGAAGTGCGTTTTACAACTTCAAATGGACTGATGTTCGCCATACCTGATGTCGCAACGATTACGCCAGATACTGGCGAGATGGTACGACCTAGGTTTGATGCTTGAAGCATTGGGATGATTAGGAACGCTGGGTTGATGCCCATTTTCGCCGCTAGAGAAGGCGCAAGTTCTACAAACGCATAGAAAGGCGCGTTACCAGAACCAGTAGCAATAGCCGCTGCAACGGTTAGACCTGTTAGGATAAGCATTAGTGCAACGCCACCCGCACCTGCGTTATCGGCAAGGTGAAGTAGGTTATCGATAGCACCAATAGACATCAGACCTTGTGCAAATACGCCTGCCGCCACCAACAACATCACAACGCCTTTAAATGCATCGGCCATGCCTGCGTAGCATGAGTCTAAATCTTCAAGCGCTTTTTTGCCGTCGAATTTGTTCACGACATAATGGATAAGTGCGCCAAGGAAAATAGAACCCACAACGATGGTGTAGATATCTAGACTAAGACCAGGAATCGTACGGCCATTAAATAGGAACACACCGATGATTGGTAAGAATGGTAGTGCTGCGTAAAACGCTGGTGCATCTGCTTTAATTTCTGATACGTCGATTTTTTCCATCGGCGTATTTTCTTTCTTATCTAGGTATTTGTTGCCGCCGCCATTACGACGATTGCACAAATCGAAACAGGAAGAACAGTTTGTACCGCAAACACATCTAGCGCCAAGCCAGACTTTTCTGCAGCGATAACGACGTCACCTGAAGTAGGAGAAAGAATAATAGCAGCAGGAGATGCACACACTGCCACAGCAGCAGGACGAGAGATACCCATCGCAACCATCATTGGGAATAGGGTTGCCATCAATAAAACGCCAAGGCCTGTTGCAGAGCTCACCGCTAGAGACATCAAACACGCCACAATGTAAGCCGCTACCAAAAGGACATAAGGAGACTTGATAACAGAAAGCGGTTTAGAGAACTGTTTCACGACAACGTTGTTCGCGCCGATGTGAGTCATGTAAGAGGCGAAACCACATAGCAACATGATTTGCATACCAAGGCCGCCGCCACGGTATTGCAGCATGTATTTCACGTATTCTAGCGAGTCTGTCACCATGTTACCGGTTGAGGTGATGCTTGATGGCAGAACGTCATGGCCCAAAAAGCCAGTCATAAGAAGCAAACTGATACCGGCGGTTAAAAGTACGCCAGCTGCCTTGTAACCTTTGACAATGAAATAGCCCACCGCAATGGTTACTACCAAGCCAATTAAGAGCTCTAGCATAGGGGTCTCCAGATGTTATGAAAAAAAGAAAGATTCTGTTTCAATTTATGACAAGGAATTTACAGAATTCTTAACTGTGGCACGAGGCTAATCTGGGACTTGCATGATCTAAAACAAATAATAATTTAATAATTAAATCCGACAGATTCTCTTGTTTCAATTTCGTTTTGTAGGTGTTATGTGCTGGTTTTTTGGGTTTTAATGGAAAGAAAATATAAGCAGATTGGTGAATGAAATGCAGATGAAATAATTAAAAGTAATCGAAAAACATTATTCGAGTTAGATCACATTTGTAACGGCTAAAATAAACAAAAAGCCCCGACTAAGCGGGGCTTATTCAGCAACTTAATGCATTATGCGTAACGACGGATCATCAAGTTCCAACTGCGTTGTTGACGCTCAAACTCAGTTTTAAGTTGTTGATACTTCAATTTTGATACAGAGCACTCGTATTTCTTCACTACACTTGCAGTTTTTTCTCCGAGCAACTCTTTGCGTGCTTCGTAGTATTCCTGCATGTGGTGAACCAATGCATCAAACTCTTGCTGAAGTTGATCGAGAACAGTTTGCGCATTGGGTTTGGACTCCAGTTTCTCTTTCGCTTTCTTCAACAACTGGGTTGCTCGCGCTTTTTCAATTCGGAAAGTTGATGTAGTGCGAAGCTTGGACGTCAGTCCCAACCAAGAACAAGACTTGATCAGCCATTTAGTTGGATCGTAGTGCCACCAATAAACACCATTGCGGTAGTCATTTTCAAAGATGTGGTGAAAATTGTGGTAACCCTCGCCAAAGGTAAAGAAGGCCAAGACACCGTTATCGCGGGCCGTATTTTTGTCCGTAAAAGTTTGCTTGCCCCAAACATGCGCCAAAGAGTTAATAAAGAAGGTTGTGTGATGGCTCAAGAACAGGCGAGCTGCGCCAACAACCAGCAGCATTCCCCAAACATCCCCATAGATAAGACCCAAAGCTACAGGGAAACCGATATTAGTCAGCAAAGCTAACGGCACGTAGTAGTTGTGTTGCCACATCACAATGCTATCGCGTTTTAGATCGCGGCAATTGGTGTACTCATTTTCTTTAGACTTATTGTAGTCGCGCAACATCCAGCCAATATGTGAATACCAAAAGCCACGTTTGGCGGAGTAGGGATCTTTGTCATTGTTATCGACATGTTTGTGATGCACTCGGTGATCAGAAGACCAGTGTAATGCACTGTTTTGGAGAGAAAA
>NZ_JAPEID010000032.1:0-60486 GCF_028823755.1 Vibrio sp. VP6 | reverse complement strand
TTTCTCTCAAAGCGGAGGCGTATTCTAATGAACTAATTCTTAGTGTCAAACACTTTTTAAAATTAATTTTTAGAAGCTTTTTCGCCTTATTGCCAACTGCTTTTGCGTTTCCGCTTTGCCCTGACAACGGAGGCGCATTATAGGGAGATGAGTTTTCTTGGCAACCCCTTTTTAGAAAAAAATTCAAAAAAAAGCGTCGAGTGATGAAATCTCATTCAAACGCTCATTTTTAGCACTCAGTTGTTAAGTTCAAGTAGCAAATAAGCAATCAGTATGTGTCTATCAACCCCTCTTCAAAGCTTGCAATATCAAGGTGCAGTGATTTGTCGACTTCGATTTGATCTATTGCCTCTAGTTCTTTATTTACACTACTCATCGTCAATGTGTTGTTGTCTAGCTCAAACACTTGGCGTTGCGTGGTGTAATAGAACTTAAGCGTAGTGAGCGCTTTTACATCGTCATTGCTCGCGGCTGCTTTAATGCTTTTTAGTTTACGAAAGATTTTGTTGTGCAGTTGCTTGAGTTTCCAAACGTACAGCACCTCTTCCATGTATGGTCGAGTTTTAATTTGATTCAATAAAGAGAGGGAAGTTGCAACTGCTAGAACGACACCAATCAAATTCCAATGGAAATTGCCCGTTGATTGTTCTGGTACGACTTCAGTGTTGCCAAACAAAACAATCAACAAGGTACTAAAGGCAAGAGAGGAGATGGCGAGCAACGCAACAAAACCGCCAATCACAAGGTTTACTTTCTTTTTATAAACGTCTTTATTTATCTGTTTGATTTCCATATACCGCTCCTAACAGGGTTACCTCCTATTCTAACCAGCACACTCCGCACGACAATCGAAGCTTTGTAAGTAAGTTCACATTTACTATTAAACTCGCATCCGTTCCCTGCTTGGGTATATACTTCCGCGCATTCACTCTTCCTATATAGAGGCTAAATTCATGCGCTCTTTTGTTTTACGAGCTCGCGCGGCGCCAACCACCAGCAAAGCACTATTAGAAGGTGTTGGTAACGAGGCGCATACCGAGATCCTTGCTCATACCATGATGAACACCATGTTCGTGGCACAATCTCACCGTGAAGATGTGGTTGTCCATTTGGTATTAGAGAGCACGAAGGATTACTCGCGCACGATTACCATTCGTTCAAACGACATTACCAATATTGGTGGTTTTCACGAGTCAACGTTGATCTCTGCCGTTGCCCGTGCGTTAGACGCATCTGTTGGTATGGGTAAAGAGCAGCTTCGTGAAGTTGAGCCGGGTATTACGGTTCGTACAGTGAGCTTCGAACGCTTGGTTCAAGAACTGGCGGAAGACCACCAACTTTATATGTTGGACAAGAAAGGCGAATTTGTTCGTGATGCAGAAATCGGTGAAAGCCCATGTTTCTTGCTAACCGACCACATTCCGATGCCGAAGAAGTCGTTCAACAGCTTGAAGCGCCTAGGTACTGAGAAAATCAGCCTTGGACCTAAGATGCTGTTTGCTTCTCAGTGTGTAGTATTGATCCACAACGAACTGGATATCCGCGAATTCTAGTTATTCGCGTACACGTTGCTAGATGATTAAAGAGGACTCGATTGAGTCCTCTTTTTTGTTTCTGACTTTCTATGCTGCGCTTATTTACCGCCAATACTCAATCGAGCAAAACGCACATCTGGCGCGAAGAAAGTGCGGCTGTCATTAATAAGCTGCGTATCACCCACAGCTTCTACTTCTTGCAGCATCTTATAGAAGTTACCTGCAACTGTAATTCCGCGCACAGGTTGAACACGTTGACCATCACGGCACAAGAAACCACTCGCACCAAATGAGAAATCACCACTGACAGCATCTGCACCAGAGTGAACCCCTTGCAGTTCCACTAATTCTAGGTATTCACCTGCTTTGACTTCTGACACACTGCTGTTGCCTGTCGCAATCACTTTATGATTTGCCGATACGTCTAGGCTCGATTTCGCACTGCGAGATGCACTTGCCGTCGACACTGCACCTAAATAACTCGCTGTTTGGCTATTGTGCAATAGCGTATTTAGTTGGCCATTGGCGATCAACACATTGTCTTGAGTGGTAAAACCTTCACTATCAAACCCTGCGATAGCCATACCATTTGGCATGTATGCCGCATCGGTAAAGGTGAGAAGTTCACTTGCTACGCTTTGACCAAGCTTGTCACCCAGTGGCGAGATGCCTTTCATCGCACTCACACCAGAAAACGCACTGCCGAATGCACCAAACAGGCTGCTTAACGCATTGATGTGGAAGATGGCTGGATAGTTACCTGTCGCAACTGGTGCGCCATCAAGGAGGTCGCGAGCAAGGTTGTAACCGCCTTCAATGCAGTAAGTTGGATTCAACTCATCAAAACGGCGACCTAACGACATTCTACCTGCCATCGACTGTTTGCCATCTTTTTCAAATAAGGTATACGCGTAACAAGTGAAAGAGCGCTCGAAATGTTGACATAACGTACCTTGAGTATTCGCGATGATGAGCTGAGTTTCGCCGTCACTATAACCATTGTATGGTGAGCTTGAAGCGTGAGGCTGAGCCACAACACCTTGTTCAAGCGCGAGGGACAGTTCAATTTTCTCATCGACCGATGTGGTATCGTCTTGCGCAATTTCTGCAATATCAGTGGTGATTTTGCTGTTTACGCAGCTGATGGTTTGATGTTCATCTTGCTTAGAAAAACGAGCACTTTGCAGCGCGTTGGTGAGCATCAAATCTAAACTTGGTTGCTCTAGTGATTCAGAATAACTGGTCGCGACACGGGCATCTTTAATGACTCGAACACCCAGCACTTGGCTTGAGCTGACTTTGTACTCATCCAACTTGCCTTGGTTTGCTTTCAGCGAAAAGCTGCTGTTACGGTTCACAATCACATCCGCTTCCGCACCTTGGCGTTTGGCTTCTGACAGGACGTAATCAACCGCGTTAAGAAGTTGTTTTTCTTGGCTCATTAGTTACCGCCTCCTACCAGAATATTGTCCACTTTAAGGGTTGGTTGGCCGACTGTTGTAGGTACTGAGCCACTCACTGAACCACACATACCTGGAGCAAGTGCCATGTCCTTACCGACCATACTGATTTCTTTCAATACTTTAGGACCAGTGCTGATCAGTGTCGCCGCTTTCAAAGGCTTGGTAATTTTGCCATTTTCAATCAAATACGCTTCACGAACAGCGAAGTTAAATTCGCCCGTCCCAGGTTGAACGGAGCCACCACCCATCTTCTTGGCGTAAATACCGCGTTCGATTCCCGCAAGCATATCATCGATTGAATGCTCGCCTTCTTCGATAAAGGTATTGCGCATGCGCGAGGTTGGTGCGAACTTGTAGTTCTGACGACGACCAGAGCCTGTTGGCTCGTAACCTGTCTTCATGCCGCCCATTTTATCGACCATAAAGCTAGTTAGCTTACCGTCTTTAATCAGTTGGGTACGCTGCGTTGGCAAACCTTCGTCATCAACGTGGATTGAGCCCCATTCGTTGGTCATCGTGCCATCATCTACTGCGTTTACTGCGGTATGAGCGATCATCTCACCCATTTTGTCGTGGAATACCGACGCCTTCTTCGCAACCGAAGTGGTTTCTAGCAGGTGGCCACACGCTTCGTGGAAGATAACGCCGCCAAAGCCGTTACCAATTACCACAGGCATTTCACCCGATGGACAAGCATCCGCGCCCAATTTCACTAGCGCTTGTTGAGCGATAGTTTGACCCAACTCTTTCGCCTCGATCTGCTCACTGAACTCCCAACCGGCAAGTGCCCCCGGGCCTTCCATACCAGAAGATTGCTCATTGCCTTTCTGAGCAACTGTGTTACCCGCAACACGAATGTAGTGACGCGTATCGTCTACATGCAAACCTTCTGAGTTGAAGATAGACACTTGCTGCTCGCGCTGAAGCACACTACCAATGAACTGGCTGATGTACTCACTTTCTGCACGCGCAGCTTGGTCAACTTTCAATAGAAACGCGATTTTTGAATCTAAGTTAGCATCCTTACTTAGCGGCATGCGGCAACCATGTTGGATTGGGTAGCAGTTCAAATTCAAAGAACCCGCTGACGCGATTTGCTCACGCTTGTCTTTTGCTGCAAGCAGTGATGTCACGCGTTTTAGTTCGGTTTCGTCCGTGCTGTTGGTGTAACCGTAAAGCACTTTGTGACCGAAGAAGAGGCGAATACCGATACCAAAATCAATACCTGAATTTACATTGTCCACCTCACCAGATGCGATCTGGACGGTGTTGGTTTGGTGATGTTCAACGAATAGCTCAGCGAAATCAGCTCCTAAAAAGAGAGCATGATCGATCACTGACTTCGCTGTTACAGAATTAAGCATGAAGTCTCCTTGCTCGATGATCGTCTTAGCCTTCCTAAATAACTTCCGATAAATTCCGTAAAGTTAAATTGGCAACGCGTTAAATTTTAACAGTTTTTTAACCTTGTTTTGTGCTAATCCTTGCCAAAAGAGACCACGACTCTTTATTTAATATTCCAGTTTCTGCTCTTTCATCAGAGCGTTGCACTGGAAAATTCCGCGCAACAAAGTATTAAGAAGCTTACTCTATCACTCACTTCGCATAATTGAATACTCAATAATAATTACTCTCAAAAAACGTATCTCTTGAGTAAGCGTCCTGTTATCATCCGAGCGAAATAGTCGGGGGGCCACGTGATAAGCGTTGGCTGAGATCGAAATTCGAGACCCGTTGAACCTGATTCAGTTAGCACTGACGTAGGGAACTATGCGCACTTTGCCTTTCGCCGCCTCTCTTTGGCGAGTGAAACGATCGAACAATCGATCTGCCCACAGCGGTCAAAGTCAGTTCCTATACGTCTTGTAATAGGAGCGACCATGACGCAGCAATCACAGCCTTATTCACATCAGACGCCAGCCTTACCTACCCCTATCGTATTGACCATCGCAGGCTCCGACAGTGGCGGCGGCGCAGGTATTCAAGCAGACATCAAAGCGATGTCGGCAACAGGCAGTTTTGCATGCTCGGTAATTACCGCCATCACTTCGCAAAACACACAAGGCGTTTCTGCGATTTTCCCTATCCCACTTGATCACGTTGAAAGCCAACTCGATGCGGTGTTTACCGATCTCAATATTGTGGCGGTAAAAGTCGGCATGCTGGCGGATTCGAACATCATCAAAGTGGTGGCCAGCAAGATCAGACAGTACCAGCCTAAACATCTTGTGATAGATCCCGTCATGGTCGCCACCAGCGGCGATTTGCTACTTGAGCAATCAGCAATCAGCACATTAAAAGAAGAACTAATTCCTCTGGCAGACATCATCACTCCTAACCTGCCAGAGGGTGCAGCACTGACAGGTAAGCCTGTACCTCAATCTGAGGCAGAAATGAGTGACATGATTGACGACCTTCGTGCGCTTGGTGCCAAAGCCATTCTGCTCAAAGGCGGTCACCTTGAAGAAGATGAAAACAGCAACGATCTGCTGATCATGCAAAACAGTGCCGAGTTAATCAGCGCCAAGCGTTTTCCGACCCAAAATACCCACGGTACGGGCTGTACACTGTCTTCCGCTATTGCGTCTTACCTTGGTCAAGGCAACAACCTGCACAAAGCCGTGCATTTAGGAAAACAGTACATCAGCCAAGCAATCGCTCATGCGGATGAGTTGGAAGTGGGGAAAGGTCACGGACCAGTACATCACTTCTTTGCGGGTCATACCTATGTTCGCTAACGCGATTGGCATTCAGCTTTCCGACGCCAGTTTGCAATACAAAGACAGCCAAACACCGACTTTAGCGAAAGTGAACATGGTCATTCCTATCGGTCAATGGACGGTATTACTCGGGCGAAGTGGCTGCGGAAAAACCACGATATTGCGTTACTTAGCTGGCCTACTGGATGACCAAGTTGACTGGCATGGCGAACTCATCACAACCGATGGCGCCGCACTGCATGACCGTATCGCTTACATGGCTCAGCAGGATTTATTGCTACCGTGGCTTCACGTGCTGGATAACGTCTGTCTTAGCTCGCGCTTTTCTCACGCCAACTCAAATTCAGCGGAAGAGAAACAACGTGCTCTCAACTTGTTAGAGCACGTTGGGTTGGCAGATTACGCTTACGCCAAACCCGCTCAACTCTCTGGTGGTATGCGGCAGCGCGTAGCCCTTGCTCGCACTCTGATGCAAGACAAACCTTTGGTTTTGATGGATGAACCTTTCTCGGCATTGGACGCCGTGACTCGGCACAAATTGCAAACTCTCTCTGCCGAGTTACTTAAGGACAAAACCGTTGTCTTGATTACGCACGATCCGCAAGAAGCGGTGCGATTGGCACACCAACTCTATGTGTTGCAAGGCACGCCTGCTCAAGCACAGCACCTTGATGTACCTGATTCGCCACCACCTCGCCTACTTGATGGAGAATGCGCAACATTGCAGCAAGCGATTTTGGATCAGTTGGAGAAAGACTATGAGTGATATGACTCAGTACAACTCCGTTTCGGCGCATATTAATAAAAAGGAACGCGTGACTCATCCGGCGTTGCGTCTGCTGATCAGCGCAGCCGTGATCTTAGGTTTGTGGCAACTCATTGTAGTGGTGTTTGACATGCCAAACTTCATCTTGCCTTCGCCAATTGAAGTATTGGATAGATTAATCACTCGATACGACGTGCTACTCAAACACACTTGGGTCACGGCACAAGAGATCCTACTTGGCCTCGCACTCGGCTTATCGATGGGTTTGCTATTCGCTTTGCAAATGCTGATGTTCGAGCCGCTCAAACGCTGGCTATTGCCGATTCTTATCGCCAGCCAAGCAATTCCAGTATTTGCTATCGCGCCCGTGTTGATGCTTTGGCTGGGTTACGGCATTGCATCGAAAGTAGTAATGGCGGCGATCATCATCTTTTTCCCCGTCACGACATGTTGCTACGACGGTCTACGCAATACACCAACTGGTTACCTCGATCTTGCCAAAACCATGGGCGCATCGAAATGGCAATTACTGCGCCATATTCAACTACCTGCCGCCCTGCCAACGTTAGCGTCTGGTATTCGTGTTGCCGTGGTTATTGCGCCGATTGGTGCCGTGGTAGGTGAATGGGTCGGTTCAAGTGAAGGCTTGGGCTATCTGATGCTCCAAGCTAACGCTCGCATGATCATCGATGAGATGTTCGCGGCACTGTTTATTCTCGCCGCGCTGTCTATCGCACTCTATTTCACCACTGACAAATTACTGAAAAAAGCCATTCCCTGGGAAAACAAATAGGGAAAGAAAAAGGAAGAACCCCGTGAATAAAAACAAACTCATGAGCGCTGCCGCTCTGCTCGCTTCAATGGTTTCAACTAACGTACTTGCTGCCGAAAAAGAGCTTACTTTAATGCTGGATTGGTTCGTTAACCCGAACCATGGCCCTATCGTGATCGCACAAGAGCGCGGCTACTTTAAACAGCAAGGTTTGAAGGTCAATATCCAAGAACCCGCCGACCCAAGCACACCACCCAAACTAGTTGCGGCTGGCAAAGTCGATATGGCGATTTCATACCAGCCGAGCTTAACCATCGACGTAGCGGCTGGCTTGCCATTAATTCGCTCTGCGACCTTGATTGCTACTCCCCTCAACACATTGATGGTGTTGGATAACGGCAAGAACGACAACCTTGGCGACCTTAAAGGCAAGAAGATCGGTATTGCTATCGCAGGTAACGAAGAGGCGACAATCGGCACCATGCTTGCGCAGGAGAACGTGAAGTTTTCTGACGTGCAAATCATCAACGTCGGTTGGGCACTCTCTTCCTCTCTCGCATCCGGTAAAGTAGACGCTATTTGGGGCGGCTTGCGCAACTTCGAAACCAACCAACTTGCGCTAGAAGGCTACAAAGCCAAAGCCTTCTTCCCAGAAGAACACGGCGTACCAGCGTATGACGAACTGGTGTTTGTGGTGAATGCAAAAACCTACGACAAAGCGGCTATTAAAGCGTTCAACAAAGCGCTGGAGCAAGCGACCACTTACATCGTCAACCACCCTAAAGAGTCTTGGAAAGAGTTTGTCGCTTACTCGCCAGACACGCTAAATAACGAACTCAACCAACGCGCTTGGAATGACACATTAACTCGTTTCGCGCTTCGCCCATCAGCAGTCGACCTAAAACGCTATGACGATTACGCCGAGTTCATGTACTCACAAAAAATCATCGAAACGCTACCAAAAGCAAAAGATTACGTACCGAGCTTTGACTAATTACGAGGCTGCCCCATTATGAAATACCAAGATTTGATCGACGCTTGCCGCCAAGATTGGCAAGAATACACTGAGCATGCCTTCGTGCAGCAATTGGCCAAAGGCACGCTGGCTCAACCTTGTTTTCTGCATTACTTGAAGCAAGATTTCTTATTCCTAAAACAGTACGCGCGAGCTTATGCGCTGGCAATCTACAAAGCACGTACGTTAGACGACATGCGCCGCGCACTACCAAGCGTACATGCGCTTTTAGATTCAGAGATTGCCCACCATGTTACCTACTGCGGTCAGTGGGGATTGACGGAATCTGATCTCGAAAACGAGCCGGAAGATTTTGGCACGGTGGCTTACACGCGCTACGTATTGGATGCGGGAATGACGGGCGACTTAGTTGACTTGTATGCCGCGCTCGCCCCTTGCTCCATCGGCTACGCCGTCATTGGTAAAATGCTGATTGAAGATGAAAACACGGTATTCGAAGGCAATCCTTATGAAAGTTGGATTAACTTGTACGGCGGTGAAGAGTTCCAATCAGGCGTGGCAAGTGGGGCCGAACACTTTAACCAGTTGCTGGCTGAAATCGACATCCACAGCCAGCGCGGTCAAAACCTGATTCAGGTCTTCAAAACCGCAACGCGTATGGAAGTGGCGTTTTGGCAACAAGGTCTAAACGCGCAATAAGGTTAATTGGAGAATCTCATGTTAATAGAACAAATCACTCAAGCATTAACCGCAGTGCGTCAGCAAAAGCCTTTAGTCGTGAACATTACCAACTACGTGGTGATGAACAACACGGCGAACGCTTTGTTGGCTATCGGTGCTTCGCCAATCATGGCGCATTCAAAGCAAGAAATGGCAGAAATGATGTCGTTTGCAGGCGCTTTGGTGATCAACATCGGCACCCTAGACAGCGTTTGGACGCCGCGCATGAGCTATGCCGTCGAGCAAGCCAACTCGAACGGTAAAATCGTTGTGCTCGACCCTGTCGGTTGCGGTGCAAGTTCACTACGCACCGAAACCTCGCGCGAAATCGCCCGCCTTGCAAACAAGTTAATCATTCGTGGTAATGCTTCCGAAATCATTGCTCTCGCTGGTGAGCAAGCACAAAGCAAAGGTGTAGATGCACTCGACAGTAGTGATGCAGCCCTTGGGGCGGCTCACTTCTTGGTTAAAGAGTACGGAGCGAGCGTGGTGATCTCCGGCGAAACTGACTACATAGTGACAAAAGAGCAAACCGTCCAGCTGAATAATGGTCACGAGATGATGCCATACGTAACGGGCATGGGTTGCACACTAACGGCACTGACAGGCGCGTTTGCAGCAATCGGTGACGAAACGGGCCTTGCTGCGGCAGCGGTGCTTGGCGTTGTGGGTGAAATTGCGGCTGAGCAAGCGCGAGGGCCAGGTAGCTTGCAAATGCATCTTTTGGATGATCTTTACCAACTGGATGAAGAAACACTGGCAACACGCCTTAAATTACAAGTGAGATAAATCGCTTCTCAATGCTTTAAACGCCTCTCACTCCAACGAAAGTGGGAGGCGAAAGGAAACACAATGAACACCTATCGTTTGTATTTGGTCACCGACGACCAACAAGATTTATCCACTCTCAAACACGTTGTAAGAAAGGCGGTAGAAGGTGGGGTCACCATGGTACAGGTGCGCGAAAAACATGGTGACGTTCGTGCATTTATTGAACGAGCTCAAGCCGTGAAGACGATCCTTGAAGGCACTGGCGTCCCGTTAATCATCAATGATCGTGTTGATGTTGCCCTTGCCGTCGATGCCGATGGTGTTCACCTCGGGCAGTCAGACATGCCAGCAGAGATCGCTCGTCAATTGATTGGCCCAAACAAGATCCTCGGCTTATCAATTGAGACTGAAGATCAGCTGGCAGAGGCGGATTCTCTGCCCATTGATTACATCGGCTTGAGTGCCATCTTCGCTACGCCAACCAAAACCAACACCAAAAAACACTGGGGTATAGAAGGTTTAAAAATGGCGCTGAACACCACGTCCTTACCAATCGTCGCTATTGGTGGCATCAACGAAACCAACATTCCTGTTCTGAGTGCGACAGGTGCACATGGTTTGGCTTTGGTTTCTGCCATTTGTCATGCAGAAAACCCAACCAAAGCAGCAGAGTACTTACTTTCTCTGATGGATTAAGACCCCAACGCTTAAGGATGAGCGCCTTTACCCTCCGGATAAATGTCATCAATTCATCACTCAACCTTCATTCTCTCGTCAAATTGACAAAGCGTTGATAAGTTTTTCACGCCAGATAACGTAAGATAAGCCCCTTATTTTCACGTGGTTGAATAACCCTCAATAAAAACAAAACGCTCTCAATGAAAACCAAAAAATATGGATTGATGATGCTCGCCTTGTTTGTTCTTGGCATCATCCCAATGTCGCTGTTTGGCTCTTATCACGATCTCACCTCACAGGTGCCTGAAAGTCTGGGTATTACTTTTACTTTGCTCACAGATTCTGCTGGCAGCAAAGGCTTTTTAATTACGTTAACACTGCTACTGCTTTCTTTACTTCGCTTTAAACCAAGTCGCATTGAGTGGATGCAAAAGCTCTCAATGTTAGGGCTGTTACTTGTGATTGGCTTTGCCAGCAAAACGGGGCTAAAACTGATGACAGAAAGCCCACGCCCGTACACGGAATTGCTCGCAGCAGAACAATTGATTGAAACACCAGAAACGTTTTATCAGTTGGATACAAAGCAACAAGCCAACGTAATTAACCAGATTTCTGAACAAGTCAGTGATTGGCGGACGCGCCATTGGCAAGGCGAGAAAGACTATTCTTTCCCGTCGGGCCATACGATTTTCGTTTCGATTTGTTTGGCTTTCTTTGGTGGGTTGTTCTTACAGAACAAGTGCTATATCTCTGCACTGTCATTATGGATGTGGGGAATGAGTGTCGCATATAGCCGCTTATGGCTGGGCATGCATCGCCCTGAAGATTTAATAGGCTCGGTCTTGTTTGTCGCGATTGTATTTACTTTACTCCCGACATTTCAAATTAAGAAACAGATGCCGTTTGTTTCTCTTGCTTCACGCTAATGTGAACGATTACTAGAAAAAAAAGAAGCCAGCGATTCGCTGGCTTCTTGCTTTCAAGCGCTACTTTTTTCTAGCCATTTTTTGGTGGTTCAAACGCTGTTAGTTCTAATTCTGGGCCAGTGTATTTTTCAATACGAACCAGTGCCGAGTTCGCCGCACAGCCGTTTGCAAGTCGAGAGGTCGGAATATCCAACGTTAACACGTTACAACCGCCGTTCTTACAAATGCCGGTTTTCGGATCCAAATCCGGCCAACCGCCTTCATGAATACATACTGAACCTTGCTTGATTCGGTCAGTCACTTCCGCGCCAACCAATACTTGGCCACGGTTGTTAAACGCACGAACTAGATCGCCCGTTTTAATACCACGCGCTTTCGCATCTTCAGGGTGAATCCAAATAGGTTCACGGTTTGCAATTGCGTACTCTTCGCGAATCTTCGCGTAGTTAAACTGGCTGTGTAGACGATGTGCTGCGTGCGCGGTCATTAACTGCAACTCGCCATCTTTTGCATTGCCGGTGTACTCGGTTGGTGCCATCCACGTTGGATGTGGAGGACAGTCTTCCAAGTGGTAACCTTCAATGGTTTTCGAGAAGATTTCAATCTTACCACTTGGCGTACCTAGCGGGTTCATGATCGGGTCTTCACGGAAATCCGCGTAACGAACAAACTGTGCGTTCTTCTCGTTCCACTTCATCTCGATCAGTTGGTTATCTTCCCAAAACTTGCTGAAGTTCGGCATTGCAATGCGAGAGCCACGGCCACCTTGTTGCGCCGCCTTGTAGAAGCCGTACAACCATTCCATTTCAGTTTTGCCTTCGGTGTACACATCACGGCCACCCGGTGCTAGCATCTCTGCCATGTCCGCGAATACATCGAAGTCATTACGCGCTTCACCTTGCGGCTCAACCACTTGCTTCATTGGCACCAAGTGTTGGTTACTGTAGTCACCCGTCATCGTTAAGTCGTTACGCTCGAACGATGTGGTGATTGGCAGAACGATGTCCGCATGCTTCGCAGCCGCTGTCCAGTAAGGTTCTGAAATCACGATCAGTTCAGGCTTTTGCCATGCTTTAATCAAGCGGTTGGTGTCTTGGTGGTGAGTAAAGTTCGCACCGCCAGCCCACCAAATCATCTTAATGTTCGGGAACGTAAGTTCATGACCGTTGTGATGGTAGGATTGACCTGGGTTTTCCAACGCCTCGACAATACGCGCCACAGGGAAGCTTTGCACCGCGCCAGACACTGCCCAGTCGTTACCCGCAGAAGAGCCACCACCCAGTGATGCCGAAATCGCAGGAAGAACGCCAGCATCACGAGCAGGGTTACCACCGTTTGAGTAGTGGTAAGAGAAACCAAAACCACCGCCCGGTAAACCGATTTGACCCAACATCGTTGCCAGTGTAACCAGCATCCAGTGACGCTGCTCACCGTATTGTTGGCGCTGCATGCCCCAACCCGCCATCAGCATGGTGCGGTTTTTACTGAAGATGTCAGCCAGTAGCTCAAGTTGCTTCGCAGGTACGCCACAGATTTGTGATGCCCATTCTGCTGATTTTTCTACGCCGTCTTCTTCGCCCATCAGGTACGCTTCAAACTTGTCGTAACCTGCGGTGTATTTATCGAGGAAGGCTTTATCGTGCTTACCTTGTTTCACTAAGGTGTGTGCGATACCCATCATCATTGCCACGTCGGTCATTGGGTGAGGAGCAATCCACTCCGCATTCTCGCCAAAGAATTCAATGGTTTCAGAACGAATAGGGTCAATCGCAATGACCGTCTTGCCTGATTTTTTCAATTGATGGAAGAACTCAAGACCAGCACAGTCTGTTGAGCTCCACGCGATTTTTAGGGTGTTGATTGGGTTTAAGCCCCAAAGCACAACCACATCACTGTGCTCTAGTACCACTGGGTACGTGGTTTGTTGCTCGTACACTTCGATAGAGCCCACAACGTGCGGCATGATGATCTGCGCAGCACCCGTTGAGTAGTCACCCAAGTGGCCTGAGTAGCCGCCCGCCATGCTCATGTAACGTTGCAGCAAGGTTTGTGCTTTGTGCAGCACGCCACTTGAACGCCAGCCGTAAGAACCAGCAAACACAGAAGCCGGGCCATATTCTTTACGAATGCGCATGTGCTGTTCGTGGATCAGCTTGTAAGCTTCATCCCAAGACACGCGTACAAATTCATCGCTGCCGCGAACGCCTTCGGGAGCTGATGGGTTTGCCAAGTAACCTTTACGAACCATTGGGTACTTAACACGCGCTTTAGTGTGCACTTGGTCAGGACCAGTGCTTTGTAGGCTATTTGGTACAGTTTGAGGCAGAGCATTAGTGGTCGAAACCAACTTACCATCTTGTACTTCACACAGCATTGGGCCCATGCGGCCCGCCGTTAGAATGCCTTTGCCGCGAGCATTAGAAGACGCAACAGACATAGGTGAAAATGAAGTGAATGCCATTGCACCAGCCGCCATACCAGTGCCTTTTAGAAATCCGCGACGGGTCATATTAGTCATAATCTTATCCTTCTATTTATCGTTAGTGACCAACCACATCTTTCGCGTGGTGCTGGAAGAACTTGGTTAGAATTTCTAGGTTCTCGGCTGAAATATCAGTTCGATCACCCATACTTTTCGCTACCGGTCCCCATGCATTCACTGTGAAGTGATTTGAAGGAATTTTCGCGTGACAAGTTGCACAGTAAACGTTGTCCAACTCTTCTGCGTATGACCATACTGGATCAAGCGTGTCTACAACTGGAGAATCAATAGCACCTGTTAGAGAAACCGAGCGCCATTCGTTGCCGTAAACATCCGCCTCAAATTCACCAGCTTCAAGCGCTTGTTGGCCTTGCTCTGTTAGCGTTGCTACGATGGCACGTTGACCTTCTCCCATGTAAAGCACTTGTTCTGCACCTTTCATTTGGAATGCGTTCAACTTAACAGTGCGGTTGTCGCCTTCCGCGCTCATCACTTCCAGTTTTGTTGTTGGATTGATGGTACCCATTTCACCCATATTAATCGTCGTTACTGGGTAAACTACCTTCGCGTTAGCAGCTGTCTTCGTCGTGAAGCTCATCAGCGTTTCGAATGCTTTGCTGTCTAGCTCTGCTTCTGGTGCAAAGTGAGCCACACCTTTGTGACAATCGATACACGTTTGATCGTTCGCTTTCGCGTATTCATGCATCTTCGCCGCATCGCGTGATTGCTCAAACTCTTCCATTGCATCGAAATCATGACACGAACGACACGTCGCTGAATCGTTTTCACGGAACTGAGCCCATACAGTTTCAGCCATGTCTTTACGATGTGCTTCGTATTTCTCTGGCGTGTCGATCTTGCCTGTCACAAATTCGTGGTAAATGTCTTTCGACGCACGAATTTTGGTGATCAGGTAATCCATTGGTTCTTGAGGAATATGACAGTCAGAACATTCCGCGCGAATGCCCTTTGCATTACTGAAGTGAACTGAGCCTTGATACTCTTTATAAGGGATTTCCATAGAGTGGCATGAGACACAAAACTCAGTGTCAGACGTGTAGTGCATCACCGCTGCACTGCCGCCCAAAGTTAACCAACCCACACCAACGCCAGCAGCAACTAGCAATGCAATATATCGTTTTTTTATTGACATAATTCGCAACACTTCCAAATAAAATGTAATTATAGGTCGCAAATTACTACTTTGTGGGTAGATAACTCTTGATCCACATCATTACCGTGTTGCTCTCTGCGTCTCAAGAATGAAATTTCGTTATTTAGCTCCCATGAATTCATATCTAACGCAAATTTTTTGCACAATTCGACATTCACAACATAAATCACTTTTCTAAATTGAACGGTTTGATCAATAAGCTAAGAGAATGAGAGACTGGCAATTCAACTCGATGCATTAAGGATGTGCATGTCGACTCTCATATCTACACCCAGAACCACAATGAGCCCGATCAGAGCAGAAGATTGGGCGCTATTTCAGCGTTTACATATCGAGCCTAGTGTCATCGCTCTCTGCTTCGATAAACCTGACGAGCGAGTGTTACGCGACAAGTTTGAATCTCGTTTAGCGAGCTGGACACCAGAGTGTGACCATTGGTTGTGCTTGACCATTCTCGATGCAAATAATCAACAACCTATTGGGATTACGGGGTTTGTACTAGAGGAAGACAAAGCCGAAGTGGGCTATTTGCTGCTGCCCGACTTTCATGGCCAGCAATTCGGCACAGAAACACTTGAGGCTTTGCTGCACTGGGCAGAAACCACGCACGATATCCGCCGCTTTTCCGCCACAGTGACCGAAGGAAATGTCGCATCAGAGCGCGTACTCACAAAATGCGGCTTCGAACTCTCTCAAGTCATTCCAGACGCATACCAAATCGGTGGCAAACACTACGCCGATAAAATCTACTCGCGACAACAATAAGGACGTATTTTGAATAAAGTAGTCATCGTTACCGGCGCAAGCCGAGGCATTGGAGCCGCAACTGCGAAAAAGCTGGCCGAGCAAGGCTATCGCGTTTGTGTTAATTATCGAACTCAGCAAGAGGCCGCCGACCGAGTTGTAGCAGAAATACAAGCAAACGGCGGGAAAGCCATTGCCATCGCCGCAGACGTAGCCGATGAGCAGCAAGTGCTCTCCTTGTTTGAGGAAACAGAACGCGAATTTGGTGCAGTGACGCACTTGGTCAACAACGTGGGCGTGCTGTTTACCCAATCGCCTTTGGCCGACATCAGCTTGGAGCGCTTCCAAACTGTGATGAACACTAATGTCGTCAGTTGTTTCCTCTGCTGTCGAGAAGCGGCGAAGCGATTCAGAGCGGGCAGTGCCATTGTGAATGTCTCCTCTGGAGCGTCACGCTCAGGCGCGCCATTTGAGTATGTTGATTACGCCACATCAAAAGGCGCGATGGATACCTTAACTAAAGGGCTCTCGCTCGAGTTGGCAGAGCGCAATATTCGCGTCAATGGCGTTCGACCGGGTTTCATTTATACCGATATGCATGCCGACGGCGGAGAACCAAACCGAGTGGATAGACTGAGCCCTCAAATTCCTCTTAAACGCGGCGGCACAGTAGAAGAAGTGGCGAATGCGATCGCTTGGCTACTGAGTGACGAAGCTTCTTATGTCACAGGATCATTTATCGATATTGCTGGGGGCAGATAGAATGCAAATCCATATCCGACAAGCTACTCCCAAGGATTTAGACGGAATTTTTCAGCTTAATTTGCAGATCAATTCACTGCATTTTGCGAATGCGCCAGAAGCCTTTGTTGCGCCTTCAGAAGCTGATCGCGAATTTCTTGCGCAAGCACTAGAGAACAAAGAGCGACTCTTTTTGGTTGCCGAACGTGAACAGCAAATTCTTGGCTTCTTAACCGCGATGATCACCCAAAACGACACCGTCAGCTTTCTGATCAAAGACCCAATTTGCCGCGTGGGGACGATCGTTGTCGATGAAGAGCAAAAACAGCAAGGAATCGGTCGTCAACTGCTCCAAGCTTGCGAGCATTGGGCGCGCGATGCCAATGCCACGCAAGTTCGATTGGAAGTGATGGAATTCAATCAGCCAGCACAACGTTTTTACGATAATCAAGGTTTTAAAACTAACTCACGCATTATGCTGAAACATTTGTAACGATAACGGCAATTAAACGCTTTTCACGACTAAAGCCGACTAAATCGCATTTATCACTTCGATTTGTCCCCCGATTTTAGAAAAGGCGATATGATGTACTGATATACCCAAGTGACTTCAAGATGCTTGGGTATAAAGGAGATTCGAACATGATTTATCTTTTCGATTGGGGGAACACCTTGATGGTAGATTTCCCTCACGCACAAGGAAAAATGTGCGATTGGGAACACGTAGAAACGGTTCCTCAGGCCACCGAAACGCTGGCAGTACTTTCCCAAAATAATCCCATTTACATTGCGACCAGTGCATCTGACTCCAACATGGAAGAGGTTCAACGTGCATTCGTCCGCGTCGACTTGGACCAATTCTTAAATGGCTATTTTTGTTTTGCCAACCTCGGTATCGCTAAAAACCAACCTGAGTTTTATCTCGCCGTCGCAAAACAGTTAGGGGTTAACGTGAGTGAAATAACCATGGTCGGCGATTTACCTCACAAAGACATTTATCCCGCCATGCAAGCGGGCGTAAACACCATTTGGTTTAACCCAACGGGCGCTGATGCACCAGCCGATCCCATTCCCAATCAAATTCGCTGTTTATCTGAGCTTATACCCTAACCATTACCTGCACTAATCAAGGAAGATGAATGCAAATCAGACCCATCAAGGTGAGCGATCTCGAGCGCTTCACCGCGCTGTGGAATCGGGTGTACTCCGAGGGGGAGTTTTTGATTTCTCCAGCCCCCGATGACGCAACACTTCGTAGCATCCTGCAACGTGTCGAGAACGAATCCATCCCTCAGTTTGTCGCGTTTGACCGCCAAGAACTGATCGGCAGCGTTGAAATCTTCCCTGCAGAAATGTGCGGCTACGAAGGCGGACAGCTTATTCGCGTCGGTATTCTTGGTATTCACATCGACAAAAGCTACCGAGGCAAAGGATTAGGACGGAAGTTATTATCAATGGCAATCGCGCGCGGTTGGGCGTTTGGCTACGACCAAATCGTACTCAACGTATACAAAACCAACACACCAGCGATTGCTTTATATGAATGCTTTGGGTTTGAACATCAGGGAGAACTTGGGGAAGTGATCTTGCCAAATGGCAAAGTCTTAATGAGTCAAAAAATGGTATTGAATAAAGCGCAACGCCGTTCGAACAACCCCGGTTTGTAGATTCTCGATAACCGTTGTTCGCACCACTTATTTGGGGCTAACACCCTTGCGTCACATGCCCTCGAACAATTGAATCGGTCGAAGCTTGATTCACGTAGTAGAAATAGCACGCTTCTTCTGCCAATGTGTAACCCTGCGGCCAAATGTACACCACGCGATCAACACCCGATTTATCTAAGAACTGATAATCGGGAATCGCGACAAAATGAGCGCTGTTCGGGTGCTGCTGACCGATGATACAAAAATCACTGCCTTTGCACGGCACGTCAATTTTCGAGTAGCCTCTGGCAGGCAGGTCTATTTCTAATAAAGCACGAATACTGTCGGCGCTGGCTTCTGGCATGCCTTTGCGTGTTTTGACTTGTCGGTCAATGTAGTGAACGTGCTCTTGGTCGTAAGCGTTATCAATCACAGATTGAGCATGGAAGAATTTGAGAGCCGTACCTAAAGAAGACTGAGAACTGTGCAGCATCGCAGCGTATGCTTGGCGATGAATATCGAGTAGTACTGGTAAAGCAGCTAATGCGATGAAAGCCAAAGTGGTGAGCACTATGGTGATTTCCATCAGCGTAAATCCCTTTGATTTCACGTTTCCTATCTCAACTAGCCCAAGACAATAGCCCCACATCCATGTGAGACCGAGACAATATATCGCCAATTTCTTACGATTAAAGGCCCAAGGGGTAAGAAGAGACAAACACCACTCAAACTTGAGAACAGCAGCCAAAGAGCAGTGCAACAAAACGACGCTATGTATCAGATATTAGACGATTTTCACTCTCTAGCTATTGAGTAAAGGCACATTATTTCGCACCAGACCACGACGAACATTCGTGCACATTTTGCCAAAACGACGAATCTCATCGAATTGCGGAACAATGCCGCGCTCCATAGCCGATTCCCAATAGCTCAGCTCTGAATCCACCATTTCCAGTAACTTCTTCGGACAACCGATGCACTGGCCTTCCGGCCCACACACAAAGGTTTCCGGTTCGTAAATCGGTAGTTCAGCTTTTACTTGGTCGATGATATTACGCATCGCGGTCATTCGGTCTGGCTTTGCCGTCATCACTCTGCTCCACGGATTAAGATGAGGCAGAATTGTACTCACTGGCACGTGAATGTCCCTACCTAATTTAGGTATATTCTGTTTTGATGGCTTTTTTTATCGTCAGATCTGGCTTTTTAACCACCAAATACACCGCCGTAGCCGCTAGGACAAAGCCAGAAATGCCCATCCAATCAAACGACTCTCCAAACGCGAGCCAAGCTTGAATCGCCGTCGTTGGTGGCACTAGGTAAAACACAGACGCTACACTCGAAGACGCCCCATTTCTCACCATGTACAGCAACAATAGAATCGCCACACAAGAGAGCACGACGACCAACCACAACACGGTCAAAATAAACTCCAGTTCCCATTGCACTTGCATGGTTTCAAACTGCATCGCAACAGGCAGAAACATGATGAGCGCGGCCAAATATTGCACTGTCGCACCACCAACCATATCCACTTGTTGGCAATGTTTTTTCTGATACAGCGTCCCTAGCGTGATACCAACCAAAGCCAATAAACACAAACCAATGGCCAACACTTTGTGCTGCTCGGATTGCCACTCCATTTTGCCCATCAACACCATAGCGATACCGACAAAACCAAGAGCCAAACCCAGCCATTGCGAGGGTTTAAATTCCTCACGGACAAACGCCACCAACAAAGCCGAGGTTAAAATCGGCTGAATGCCCACCAGCAACGAACTCAACCCCGCAGGCATACCCAAAGCGATAGCGAAATAAGTACCGCCCAGATAGAAACCGTGGATTAACGCCCCGACCACGCAGCTGTGCCAAAAATCTTTCCCTGTCGGCAACCTTCTACGCAATACCGCCACAAGAACCAAAAACAGTAAGACATTGAATGCCATACGGATAGAAAGTAGTGTCGCTGGCTCGGCATATTGCAAACCAAAACGCGCACCAACAAATCCAGAAGCCCAAAGGATGACAAATACAAAAGGGATGGCTCGGATTAACATGTTCGCCTCACTCACGCTTGTTTTATGTTTTGAGATGCTGCTAATGTAATTAGGTACAGTGTTTTCAAAAAGTGACAGATGGAAGTGTTTTTATGGGTACAGATTTATTGGGAAGCGGTGAAGGGAATAAGTACCTCGTGGTGGAAAAACACCTCAAACAAGCCATCAATGGTGGCGTTTATCAAGCGGATGATCGACTGCCCTCCATTCGCTCATTGAGCCAAGAGTTAAACGTCAGCAAAAATACCGTGATTCGTGCATATCAAGAGCTGGAAGCGCAAAACTTGGTGTACTCGGTTCCCAAATCGGGTTATCGAGTGAAAATCGCCTTGCCGACCTCTCGCTCAATTCCGGATCCGACTCGCGTGGATTTGCTCTCGATCTGTAAAGAAATCCTCACGTACCCTGAATACCAAGAGCGTTTGCCCGCTGGCTCTGCCCACCCAAACATTGATTCCCCCGCGATCAAAAGCTTGTACGCCGAGATTGGCCGTCACAGCCGCCAGCAAACGCATGTACCGAGCCATTACCAGTTGCCACCCGGTGATCACCTCTTAATTAAACAACTGGCGAAAATCACGCAAGATTTGGGCACGCCAGCCAAGTTGGATGAAATCATGGTGACGCACGGCGCGCAACAAGCAATAAGCCTAGCGCTGCGCGCAACGACACAAAAAGGCGATATCGTCGCGGTGGAGTCTCCTTGTTATTTTGGCAACTTATTGATGCTCGAATCACTCGGCCTCAAAGTGGTGGAGATCCCGAGTTGCCCACGAGACGGTATGTGCCCCGAAGCCTTAGCAAAAGCAATGGCGACATGGGACATAAGAGCGATCATCGTAACACCAAACTTCACCAACCCTACTGGTGCCATGATGCCGCTAGAAAAGCGTCAACAATTACTATTGGCGTCCGGCAATATTCCTATTATCGAAGACGATGTGTTTGGCGGGTTAAGTTATGATAAGCCGTTGCCAAGCTTGAGCTTGCTCGATGACAAGCAACGCGTGATTTACGTGAATTCGTTATCCAAAACACTCGATTCGCGTTTGAGAATTGGTTGGATGCTGGCGGGGAGATATAGAGATCAAATTGAGCAATATCTACTGTGTGAGAACATGGGCAGTTTGAACCTGATGCAGTCAGCCGTGGCAACGTTTCTAACGTCAGGCAAGTATCGAACGCATACTGCGCGAATGGGTCGGGTTTATCAAAACAACATGCGCCGATTTATCCAGATGCTTCATCAATACTTAGATGAATACGAATCTCTAAAAAATCGGTACCAGATCAACGCCGTGCAAGGCTCGTTCTTGCTTTGGTTGCGCCTGCCCGAAGACACGGACAGTTATGCGTTGTATCAAGCGTGCAATAAGCACAGAATCAGCCTACTTCCCGGCACCGTATTTGGCACTCAAGAGCAATATCGACATTGCGTGCGCCTCAGCGTGGCAAACTTTGGTCATGAAACCGATTGGAGTAATGCGATGCAAACACTGGCAAAGTTGATAGCAAAGCATGTCTGTTAACTCGCTCTTAATAAATGAACTTATGCCCACACACGCAAACAGGTAACAACAAAAAACTCCACGCAAAGGTGGAGTTTTCTCGTATCGTTATCGCCCTCAGTGCGACTTAATTTGCCACATTCTCGCGACGTTTTCGGCTAAATTGGCAACGTTGACGTCGGCCTCTTTCATGGCCTCAGATAAGCTCATCGCCCTTGGTACACAAGCAAACACCGCATCAATACCGCACTCATAAACCGCCTGATAGTTGTCGCCCACACAGCCTGCTAATGCAATGACTGGTAAATCAAACTGCTTGGCCACCTTAGCAACGCCCATCGGCGTTTTACCATGTGCGGTTTGATGATCGATGCGACCCTCACCTGTGAATACGATATCCGCATCCGCAACATGCTGAGCAAGTTTGACCGTTTCAAGCACAATCTGAATTCCCGGTTGCAAACGTGCTGGCATGTACCCGAGCAAGGCCGCGCCCATACCACCAGCAGCACCCGCCCCTTCACGAGTCAGTACGTGCTTACCCGTCACTTGTTCCGTCAACTCACCAAACTTGCGCAATGCGTTATCGAGCAGAGTGACGTCTGACGCCGTCGCTCCCTTTTGCGGGCCAAAGATAGCCGACGCGCCTTTGTCGCCACAGAGTGGGTTATCAACATCGCACGCTACCAACACTTCGCAAGCAGCTAAGCGCGGGTCAAGACCAGAAATATCGATGGAGGCAAGCGCTGCTAACCCGCCTCCATTTGAGGTAATTGCATGACCAGATTCATCAAGAAACGTTACCCCCAACGCGGTCAACATGCCCACGCCACCATCATTGGTAGCACTGCCGCCCAAACCAATGATTAAGCGTTCAATACCTCTGTCTAGCGCGTGTTTGATCAGCTGTCCGGTACCCATGCTGCTGGTCAGTTTTGGGTCGCGAGCGTCACTCGGCACAAGGTGTAGCCCACTGGCCTCCGCCATTTCAATAACCGCAGTTTCGCCGTCGCCGAGGATGCCATAAAACGCTTCAACATCATTCCCTAATGGCGCAGTCACTGTTGTGAAGACTTGTTCGCCTTGAGTTGCATCTATCAAAGATTGAACCGTGCCTTCGCCACCATCTGCGACCGGAACCGTAACAAACTCGGCATCATGCCATACGCGAGCAAGACCCGTTTTGATCGCCTCGCTCACTTGTTTGGCGGTTAAGCTTTCTTTAAATGAATCAGGTGCAATTACCACTTTCATACGTATTTCCAGAGACTTATAAGAGAACGAGACTCAAAATGTACACCAATGCCATTGCCGTGACACCTTGAACGAGCGTAGCCATGGTTTGCGCGCGGTACGCTAAGCCCACCGACATGCGGCTAAACTGCGAAACTACCCAGAAGAAGCTGTCGTTTGCATGAGAAACTGTCATCGCACCAGCACCGATCGCCATCACTGTTAATACGCGGCCCATTTCTGAATCTAGCCCTAATTGCGTAAGCATAGGCGCAACCAAAGCCGATGTGGTCACCAATGCAACCGTTGACGAACCTTGCGCCGATTTTAGCGCAGCCGCAACGATAAATGGCATGAAAATACCCACGCCCAGCGCCGATAGCGTCGTACCCAAGTATTCACCTAGCGGCGTTGCTTTTAATACCGCGCCAAATGCGCCACCCGCACCGGTAATCAAAAGAATAGGCGCAGCAGCCGTAATACCTTGGCTGATTCGCTCGCCAAATTCTTCAATCTTGTTGTCTGATTTGAGTAGGCGAACAGAAAGGAACAGGCCAATCACCAATGCCGTTAGTGGCTGTCCTAAGAAAGTCAGAACATCAAACACAAAACCTTCGCCCAGCGGTAGGCTTGGGAATTTCGCGATAGAGCCAAAACAGATCAATAAGATTGGAACAAAAATAGGAGCGAATGCTTGGCTCGCCGTTGGCAATTTGCCGTAAGACGCTTTGAGTGCTTGCCAGTCATGCTGAATTTCCTCTGCGGCTTCAATGCCATCTGGTTCAACATGTTGGAATCGGTTCGCCCACAACATACCCGCTAACGCCGCAACCGCTGCAACAAACACACCCACACCAATCACTAAACCAAGGTTAGATTCCAGGCCTAAGTTACCCGCAGCGGCAATCGGGCCAGGAGTTGGCGGCACAAACGTGTGCGTCGCGTATAGGCCAGTAGCCAACGCTACACTCATCGCAACGCTTGAGGTTTTTAAACGCTTCGCGAGTGATTCTTTTAGCGAGTTCAGAATGACAAAGCCTGAATCACAAAATACCGGAACAGAAACGATGTAACCGATGATGCTCATGGTCAATGTTGGGAAACGCTCACCCAACACTTTAATAACCGTATCGGCCATGGTGATCGCCGCACCACTTTTCTCCAAAATAACACCGATGATGGTACCTAAAACGATAACCAAGCCAATGTAACCAAGGATGCCGCCAAAGCCAGAAGCAATGGTTTTGGCAATGCTATCTGCCGGTAAGCCGTAAGCAAATGCCGCAAGGAACGCCGCGATGATCAGCGCTAAAAAGGGATGTAATTTGAATTTGGTGGTCGTGAGCACAATAAATGCGATCACCCCGAGCAGGATTAATATAAGGTTCATGATAACTCCATTTATTCTTATTTTGCTGAGCGAGTCCGTGTTAGCTCACTCAACATGTAGGGACGCATGAATTATTAATCGTTTGCTTTCGAATTCCTTTAGGCGGAGTGACAAATGATGTGGTCAAAAAATGACGCGTATTGTGCAAATGCACAATATCAAGCCATTTTTGAGAGCCGAGTCGCAATATAAAGCTCCGCTAACCCCACAAAATTGGTGGTTGGTAGCCCTGTTATCTCGGTGATTTTTTCTAACCGATAACGCAGAGTGTTCCGGTGAATAAACAGCATTTTAGAGCATTCCGTCACATTGCCATTGCATTCAAACAATGCATCTAGGGTTTTCAGTAATTGCCCAGATTTGTCTTTCTCTTTCAACCGTTTCACGCCATCAATAATTTGTTCACCTTGCCAAATATCCGCCAACGGCGCTAACAGCACAGGCAAACGAAGTTCATCGAACAGGTACTTACGTTTCTCTGGGTAGAATTGCTTGCCAATGGCTAATACCTGCTTCGCGCTTTGGTATGACAACGCGACATCTTTAGGCTCATTAAACAGCTGCCCTAGCGCAATGTGAAACGTATGCGAATCGTGATCGCTTAAACGCGACATCAACTTATCAATGCGTTCACTTTCGATTTGGCTATCCCACCGCTTGGCGGAATGACACGGTTTCAGCACCACAATTTCATTCACTGAGACAATCGCAACTAGGTTGTTACGCTCTGGGTATTCAAGCAACTCAACAATATTGCGCACACTCTTCATACTTTTTGAGGCGGACGGCGTCGAGACTTCAATCACCGTTGCCACCCGTGGTTGAGTCACATCGATAGAAAGACGCATCGCCCAATCTTTCAGCTCTTCATCGGTCAATTTGCCATTGACCCAAGCCAGAATAAACTCTTCGCGATGACGTCTGTCCCACTGAAATTTTTCCACCAGCGCAGCTTGCTCGATTGTCAATTCAGCGGTCATTTTGACCAGTTTGGCGAAATCTCGGATTTTCTCTGGCTCGCCTGTCACACCAACAATACCGACCACGTCGCCATGTAATTTCAACAGCATATTGATTCCGGGTTTGACACCCTGCAACGTCAAACATTGCTGCTCATTCAGCTCTAGCGAATCGCCGTGATTCAACGCCAATACCGCGCCATCATGCACTTGCCCAACGCGTTTGGGATCGCCACTGCCAATAATGATGCCTGCTGAGTTCATCACATTCACATTGTGACCAATGATGGACATGGTTCGATCAACAATTTGCTGTGCTAAGGAGTGGTCGAGAATCACCATTTCGATTTTCCAAACTTATAAATGAATCACTCAATAAATCACAAATAGCGTGCTATCGCGATGCTGTCGATGCAAATTGCAGGCGTAGCTCAAATCATTATGCCTTAACCACACATAAAAAAGGGTTTAATCCGTCATTTTGAACAGAGGGATATATACTTAAAGCAAAGAGACTTCGATGCCTTGTTACTAGGCGTTGTAGTCACGTTGCTGCAAGTGAGCGATAGCGGAGGAAACACGATGGAATTGCGTAATAAAGCGGGCGAAATTGCCAAAATTGCTGACAACCTCACTTTGAAGGAAATTACTGAAATGGGCTACACCGTGGACTTATGCGATGAAGCTTATGATGCCAATGAGCACTGGAAAGCAGAAGGCAAAACTGAGGGTATGGGCGAGTACCCAGAAGAGTAAACGTCCCGACGAGCCAGCGCACTAGAGTCTACAAAAAAGAGTGCTATAAAAACAAAAAACCGAGCGACTGAACGCTCGGTTTTTTACTTTTGAACCTCTTGAATGAACATATCCATCTCTTCAAGATAATTGCCGTTTGAGCATCCCCAGTCAGTGACTTCAATCAGCTCAGTAATCAGCTGACCTGAATCATCACTTTGCACTCGCTGAACAAACGCTTCAAAACGGTCAAGTTGAGCCTGAGTTTTAATGGCATGTAACGCATATTCTTGCATCAGCTCGTTATACACCTGCCAACGGTGATCATCAGAAACATCACTACTCAGAATGACCGCACATTTTTGCTGAATACTCTCAATGGCATCCTTTTTAGGAGCCGTCACTGACGAACATCCCGCTAAAACCACTCCTAGCGCCAGCAACGTTATTTTTGCTTTATTTATCATTTCGTTTCCGCTTTGTACGACTGCAACAAGAAATTTTATAAATTGTATACCATCAGCGCCCAAACGTAAGGTGCGCCACAACAAATAACCTACTAACCATTTAAAATGTAAACAAATAGTAAAATCACGTTTACGCGATGCAAAATCGACAAATGAGATTGTCGCTCCTTTCTCGCGGCCAAGCGTGCAATAATCAACTGTCTACATAACGAAACCATTTGAAGGATCAAAATGACCGCAACGGATTATCTCAACGACCTCAATCAACGTTACCTCGCGATTCACCGCACCAAAGAAGATTTCTTTTGGGAAACTTACATGGGGATCAGCGATGACCATGATGGCTCAACGCAAGCACAAACGGCGTGGACAAGCTTTTTGAGCAACGCCGAGCAAATTACTGCCATCAAACAACAGCTTGAAGCCGCGGACTCAATTACCGACCCACAAGAGAAACAGCAAACCATTACGGGTCTTTCTGGTTGGCTAGCGATGTTTGAATCTCACGCCATCGAGGGAGAAAAAGCACAAGCGTTGAAAAATCAGCTCATTGCCTTTGAAGCTGAGCTATTCGAGAAAAAACAGAACCACGTACAAACGTTTACCGATGAAAACGGCGAGCAAGTAGAAGGTTCACTGCCAGTATTGAGCTCAACCATTCGCACCAGCAATCATGAAGAAGTTCGCCAATCGGCTCATCAAGCATTGCTGAACCTTGAACAATGGCTACTGCAAAACGGCTTTATAGAACTGATCAAACTGCGCAACCAGTTCGCTCGCTCACTGGGTTATGCGACCTTCTTTGATTACTCCGTACAAAAAACGGAAAAGATGAGCTCTGAGCAGCTATTCGAGATTTTGGAAGATTTCGAACAACGCACGCGAAATGCGCACCTAAACAGCTTAGAAAACTTGG
The DNA here is from genome assembly GCF_028823755.1 of Vibrio sp. VP6. Taxonomy (NCBI): domain Bacteria; kingdom Pseudomonadati; phylum Pseudomonadota; class Gammaproteobacteria; order Vibrionales; family Vibrionaceae; genus Vibrio; species Vibrio sp. VP6. The sequence goes on along the minus strand of NZ_JAPEID010000032.1, from coordinate 33,107 downwards.
CGAAAGAGAAAGGCGCAAGTGCACTAACAGGCTTCAACTTTGTTTACTCGTTCGCGGGTGACGTCATGCGTGACCTTGACCCATACGTGCCGTTCTCTAAATCTCTGAGACGCTGGGTAGAATCGTTTGGTCGTCTGAATATTGATTACTCTGGCGCGACGCTAACGCTGGATTTATTAGACCGCAAAGGTAAGTACCCAAACGGGTTCTGCCACGGCCCGATCCCTTCTTTCTACAATCAAGGCGAATGGGTCGCAGCACAGGTGAACTTCACCAGCAATGCCAAACCAGATCAAGTGGGTAGCGGCTACGATGGCATTAACACGCTGTTCCACGAAGGTGGCCACGCAGCACACTTTGCGAACGTAAAAATGAACGCGCCTTGTTTTTCGCAGGAGTTTGCGCCGACGTCGATGGCTTATGCAGAAACTCAGTCGATGTTCTGTGACAGCCTGTTAACCGATGCCGATTGGCTAAAACAGTACGCACTGGATGATGAAGGGAATTCGGTTCCTGATGAGACAATTCAAGCGATGATCAACAGTCGTCAGCCATTCAAAGCTTATGAAGAACGTAGCATCTTGGTTGTGCCGTACTTTGAGCGCGCGTTATATCAACTTAGCGATGATGAGTTAACGCCAGAGCACATCACTAAGCTGGCTCGCGATTGTGAAAAACAGATCCTTGGTTTGGAATGCAGCCCTCGCCCACTGATGGCGATTCCACATTTGCTATCTGACGAAGCGGCTTGTGCATACCAAGGTTATCTACTCGCGCACATGGCGGTGTATCAGACCCGTGCATACTTCCTTGAGCAGTTTGGCTACCTGACGGATAACCCAGAAATTGGCCCACTGTTGGCAAAACACTACTGGCACGCAGGCAATCACTTATCGCACAACGAAACCATTGTCAGCCTGACTGGCGAAGGCTTTAACGCCAAGTACCTAGCGGACGTGTGTAACCTATCCCCAGAACAGGCGTGGGAAGTGCAGCAGAAGAAAATCGACTCACTTGCGACGCGAGAACGAGCACCAGTCGCTTCACTGAACGCGACGATTAAAGTCGTCGACGGCAGTACAGAACTGGCAAGCAACGCCATCTCTGACGAACAAATGTGTGACGATTTTGAACGTTACATCGTAGAGACTTACGGTCGATAACACGCCAAGAGCCAGAAGCCACGCTTCTGGCTTTTTGCTGTTAAGGCACAACAAAAGGAAGCGCCATGCATCACCAAATCATCAAGTTCTGGTTCGAGGAGCTAACGCCTCAAAACTGGTTTGAAAACAACCCAGAACTGGACAAACATATTGCGTCACGATTTGCCTCGGTACTAGAACAAGCCGCTCGTTGTGAACTGTTTAATTGGCGTGACAGCGCACAAGGACGATTGGCCGAAATCATCGTTCTCGACCAGTTTTCACGTAATGTGTATCGCAACACCCCAAAAGCGTTTGCGCAAGACCCGCTCGCATTAGCATTGGCTCAAGAAGCAATTCGGTTAGGACACGATCAAGAATTAGCGCCTGAGCAGCTAAGCTTTTTGTACATGCCGTTTATGCACAGCGAATCTCGACGTATTCATGTCGAAGCTGAGAAATTGTTTCGCGCATCAGGGCTTGAAAATAACTACGATTTTGAGCTAAAACACAAAGCCATCATCGACCAATTTGGACGTTACCCACATCGCAACGCCATCTTGGGTAGAGAAAGCACACCTGAAGAGTTAGCATTTTTGCAGCAACCCGGTTCCAGCTTTTAACCATCAATAACAACGAGAACGTTGAATGAAATTAGACGCCATATTGTGGGATTACGATGGGACACTCGTAAACTCTGTACCGAAAAACATCGACATCACCAAAGCGATCTTAGCCATCGTAGCCCCGCATTTAACTGGCGATAATTTACCGAAATATCTCCATTCAGAAGCCAACTATCACTACGCAAACCACGCGGCGAAAAACTGGCAAGAGCTCTACGTGGATTACTACGGCATGTCCCATGATGAAATGCTAAAAGCTGGTGGTTTATGGGCAGAGCATCAAGAGAAAAACCAAACACCAGTAACCCTGTTTGAAGGCATTGATGGCGTTGTTAAAGAGTTTGCGCAGCTGCCTCACGGCATTTGCTCTCAAAACTCACAAAGCAATATTCGTCGAGTGCTGTCCGACAACGGCATCAGCGCGCCGTTTAAATCCATCATCGGGTATGATGACGTCTCGAACGGACACCAAAAGCCCGATGCGTACAGTGGCATCAAATGCGTTGAGTCGATTTTTGGTCACGCAGAAAATAGACAGCTGATGTACATCGGTGACCATGAAGCCGACACGCAATTCGCACGCAACATCGAACAGCTGTTGGGTGGCCAAAGTAAGGTGATTGCCGTTGCAGCAGCGTACAGCGGCGCGATGCCTGAGCGTTGGAGCGTGCAACCAGATTACGTGGCAAGAACGGTTGACGAGCTGTTTTCGATTATTGCTCAACACACGTAATTTTTGACTGCGGTTTAAGGCCAACACCTTGAAAGCCAGCGCTCACCTTGCCCTTTCAGACATTGAAACAATTTTAGCCACTACACTGGAGGCCCCATGGTTACATGGCCATGTTTATTGAAACTCGATGGCGACGATGAACTTATCTATTTGCGTTCTCATGCCGATCTTGATTCCGAATGCGAAGCGCTCATTTGGGGGCCAGATGATTACGTAATTGACTCAAATGGCAACACGTTCGGATTGCAATACAACGATTCGAACACCACCGTTTTACAACCGGAAGAACGCACACTGTCCGTCGAGGAAGTTACGTCACTCATCCAGTCGCATGAGTTTAGTCTCGCACAAAGATGCATCATCAAAATTCACTTCACCTCGGTACAGCAAGCTATTGAGGCATTAGCCAATTAGCTCGAACCCCGCCCACACTGATTACATAAAATTATTATTTTTATAATTTATGATAATTTCATGTAATTAAAACCGCACCATATACTCTCCCACATCGAAACAAAACAACGTTTAAGTACACATGTTGGGAGCAAACAAATGAAAATGAATCATGTCGGTATTATGGTCGGAGATATGGATAAAGCGGTTGAGTTTTACACGCAAGCGCTTGGTCTAAAAGTCGTTATGGGCAACACGAAAGTGATTGAAGAACGCGAAACCGCAATTGGCAGAATGTGTATTGCGGTCTTTGGTGAGGGCTTTAAAGGCTTCAACATTGCGCATCTAGTGACAAGCGATGGCATCGGACTTGAGTTATTTGAAATGAAAGAGCGTCAAGCGCACCATGAAGTGGATTTTTCTCGCATCGGTATCTTCCATTTCTGTTTGCAGACGGACGACTTTGAAGCTGCAATCAAGCGCACTGAAGCGTTTGGAGGCAAAGTTCGTATGGACATCATGCGTTACCACCCAGAAGACGATAACAAGCCTGCGAAAATGGTCTATCTAGAAGACCCATTCGGCAACCTGTTCGAGCTTTACTCGCACACTTATGAAGAAACTTACGCTTCTGAATACGAGTAATTGCATCAAGCAACACAACCGGGATCAGTGCGTTATTGAACCCGGTTGTTCAAACCGTTTCACCAACCATTGTTACGACTCAATGCCTAACGACTTCATCAACGATTCAACGGTATTGTTAACCCACAATATCAACGGATCATTGCGGCGCTTTACGCTGTAAACGTAACCGAAGTTACCCTCTAATTTCGGCAGCGCGTCATCAAATTCGATAAAAGAAAAACGCTTATCTAACTGATTGATCAAGTGACGCGAACAAGGAAACAGCACATCGCTATCCGCAACCAAATTCAAAATGGTGTTGATGTGCGTGGTACGCAGTTGAATTCTTGGGACAACTAAAAAAGGCTGTAATAAGCGCGAGATGTGATCTTCTTTTTCATTCCAATGTTGGATGATGTGAACCGCGTACGCGTACTCTGAAATGTCATCCAAATACATGCGTTTGCCACCATGCGGATGCGTCGCACGGCAGGCCAGAGCAAAGTCGTCCCGCCCGCCTTTTTTCTGAACCAGATGCTTCGGCAACTCCATAGGGAAATAGTTGATACCAAAAGCGATTTCACCCGCATCGATTTTGTCTGGCGTGGTTTCCGTCCAGTCTTCGATCACCAAGTTCATAAACGGCGCTTCCTTGGCTAGCAGCTGAGTAAACGCGGCAGAAAACCATTGCGCAATGGACGAGTTGATCGCAACACGCAGAACACTGCTTTCGGTCGCAGGATCAAAACTATGAGAAACATTCACCAGCTTGTCGATGTCGTTGATGATCCCAGAAAGCTGCGCTTTGATCTCTTCGGCTTTCGGCGTGAGCTCCATATTGGTGCCCTTACGCACTAAAATGTCGTCGTTAAACAAATCCCGAATTTTACGCAAGCTTCGGCTCACAGCAGGCTGGCTGGTGCACAAACGCTCCGCAGCCGTTGTGGTGTTGCGTGTTTCAAGAATCACCGCAAGCACCTTGAGCAAATTGTAATCAAAGTTCATCAACATTATCTCTTTAGCTTTTCTCAAAGTATATCACTTTTGATATAGACTAAATACTCACAATTCATTTCTGTAATAAACGGGTTAACGACTAAGCTTAGCTGGAAACATATCCTCACAACCAAATGGATGAAACCAGCCATGAAACAAAAATTACTCGTTACTCTATTGGGATTATCAGCGCTAGGAGCCAGCCCTGTATTTGCGGCTAACACCAATGTTGATCTTGCAGAAGATGCTTATATCTACGGCTACTCTATTGATGAAGCGTACAAGTTTTTCTATCACACGGCGGTAGAAAACAACTATCCACTGAACCGCTTTCAGAATATTCGTGCTCTAGCTGATGACTCTTACACCGCTCACCCAACCATTAATAACGATACGCTTCACCTTATGGGCTGGTTAGATGTTGCTGCAGAACCTGTCATTGTGAGCGTGCCTGATATGGATGAAGGCCGTTACTGGATCTTGCACACAATGGACATGGGCCACTACACCAACGCAGCGTTCAGTTCTCGTACTCGCGGCACAAAAGGCGGCCAGTTCATGTTTGCAGCACAAGATTGGCAAGGTGAAGTGCCAGCTTCTGTCGACGAAGTGGTTCGCGTAGACAGCAACCTTGTGAAGCTGATGGGTCGCATCATGGCAGTGAATGACGAAGATGCGAAAGTCGCGCTTAACTACATGGACCAATGGAACATTCGTACCCTATCGGAATATTTAGGTAAGAACGGGCCAAAACCAGTACAAAGAACGTACCCAGATCCCAAAAATTCAACATGGCTTGAACGCGTGAACTTCGTGCTATGTGATGGCTCGATGGGCAATGCAGACAAACAGTGGTTGGACAAATACCAATCTATCGGCGTTGAACCATGCAAAACTGACTTCACACCTGAGCAGCTAAAACTGGCAAAAGTTGGTGAGAAGAAAGGCATGGAACACCTCGTCGAACTTGCACCTAAAATGACAGATGCTCGTACGTTGCTTGGTACACGCGATACCTTGGGTGATGCGCCACGCGATATTTTTGCAGAAGGTACTTACCTTGGTCAGTGGGGCTTACCACCTATCGAAGCGTCTTACCGTAAATCAGATTTCGACAGCACTGGTCAAAAACTGGATGGTTCGAAGCATGATTACGTGATGCGCTTTAAAGCGCCGAACGTCAGCGAATTCTGGTCTGTTACTATTTACGGCAACGACAACCGTTTGATGGCGAAAAACGACCTAAACCGTCACAGCCGTGGCGACCGAACCATGAAAGCAGACAAAGACGGTTACTACACCATTTACATGAGTGCGAACGAGAAAGGCCGAGCAGACGATCCAAACTTCTTGCCAGTACCTGAAAAACCGTTCTACGCCATCATGCGTTTCTACGGCGCAGACGATGCAATCCAAAGTGGTGAGTATCAAATGCCTGAAATCAAAGTAGTTAAATAATTCGTTTTAACGAACCACTGCTCTGTCGCCTCCTTAGTTCGTAAGTACGTTAAGGAGGCTTATTTCAAGGTGGGTGTCTAGGGCGAACATCTAGCCCAAAAATCAAAGAGCCACCCACTCAATCTAGTGATTATTTTTATTTAGGTATCGTATGGATTTTAATCTAATCCAAACCTTTTTAATTGTTGCTGAATATCAATCTTACTCTCGCGCCGCAGAGCACCTAGGGCTAACTCAGCCTGCGATTAGCGCATCCATGAAGCGTTTGGAAAAAGAAACCAACAAATCGTTATTTGTGAAGGATGGGCGACAAATCAAACTCACTTCTGTAGCGCATCAGTTGCTACCTAAATTTCATCAGGCGTTTGCGATGATTAATGATGCCATTTCCGATCAAAGCACTTTCCGCCTGAGCTGTAACGAGGCGCTGATCCACCGCATCACACCAACCAACACGATCAGCATTTGCGCCGATACGGATTTACCTTCGTTATTGAACGATCTACGACTTAAACAGATCGATTTGATTATTAGCCCAACGAACATTCATGACCCATCGTTTATCAGTGAGTCAATTTTTGAAGAGCCAATGGTGGTGATTTGTCGTCAAGATCACCCACGTATCGCAGGAAAAATCGAACAAGAACAGTTTTATTCTGAAAAGCACTGTCGATTTGTCGGAGACGAGGACTTCCCAGTTAGCGACACCGAAATTCACCAGTCAGGACTGCAAGAGCGTGATGTGGAAATGATGACAACATCGCTCTCTGGCATGATGCTTTATGTCGCGAAACACGATTGCTTAGGCGTGCTTCCCCTGTCTTTGGCGCAGAAATGGCAATCGGCTTTGAATCTGCAAGTCATTCAAACTCCAATGTTTTCCGAGCCGGTCAGCTATAAGCTGATTTTCCATAAACGAGATGAATCCAGTACTTCCCATCAACGTTTGCGAGCTTGGGCGCGTGACCAATTTGCTACAGGCCTAAACGCCTGACGCGGTCGCACATCAAGGCGTTTCGCCAAACACTCTTTCTCTCTTCTTAAACGCACTCTTTATGACCAAAAGTGCATATGTTAAAAATGACTTAACGATCAATATGGACGTTCAGGTCGTATACTTTTCCATAACCGCACAAAAGGAGTGAAGCATGCCCACCAACAACCCAATCGCAATCCAAGCCCTTGATCATATCGTGTTAAGAACGTGCAACCTCGACGCCATGTTGCATTTCTATCGAGATGTTTTGGGTTGCCCAGTCGAGCGCGAAGTAATGGAGCTTGGTTTAACCCAGCTTAGGGCTGGTAACGCATTGATTGATGTGGTGACGGTGGACAGCGAGTTAGGGCAACTTGGCGGAAAGCCCCCAGTTCAAAATGGTCGTAATATTGACCATTTTTGCCTGCAACTAGCGCCTTTTTACGAAAATGAAATACTGGAATATCTGCGTTCGAACGGCATTGAAACCGAAGAGTTTGCGAAGCGCTACGGCGCACAGGGGTTCGGTCGCTCACTCTATATTCATGATCCGGAAGGAAATGTCGTCGAGTTAAAACCTCAAGTGATTGATGAGTAAGCTACACTTAACTGTGTTACTGACCATTTGTTTCTCATCATTGTAGAAGGCTCAAAAAAATGAACGCGATCTCGTTAGTCCAAGGCGACATCACCACCGCACATGTCGATGCCATCGTGAATGCAGCAAACCCGAGAATGCTCGGCGGAGGTGGCGTCGATGGTGCCATTCATCGCGCAGCAGGGCCTGCACTTATCAATGCGTGTTATGCCGTTGATGATGTCGACGGTATTCGATGCCCGTTTGGTGACGCACGCATTACTGAGGCTGGCAATTTAAACGCGCGTTACGTCATTCACGCCGTTGGCCCGATTTACGATAAATTCGCCGATCCAAAAGCGGTGTTGGAATCTGCATATCAACGTTCGCTGGATCTCGCGCTCGCCAACCACTGCCAAAGTGTGGCGCTGCCTGCGATTTCTTGCGGAGTGTATGGTTACCCACCTCAAGAAGCAGCAGAAGTCGCGATGGCCGTTTGTCAAAGACCGGAATACGCGGCACTCGACATGCGCTTTTACTTGTTTAGTGAAGAGATGCTTTCGATATGGCAACACGCCCTGACCCAGCACTAAAATCTTTGTGACAAGAGACATAAAAAAACCGGACTGCCAATACAGTCCGGTTTGTCTTATTTGTCACTGAATTATCGTTCGTTAAGCGCTACGAATGCTAGGGGGGTCATCCAAAGCGCCTAATGTGTGCGATCTAGTTTTTGAAGAATCCGTTGTACATCATGTACAAATGCGCCGCAGACCAAGAGAAGTTCGACGCACCTTGTACCGCGCCCGTCTCAGGGTTGTAGTTTTCACGGATTGGCATGTCACCCGTCATACCTTCTGCGTTGTTAAACAACTCATTCGCCATTGCGATCGCTTCTTCTTTGTAGCCGTAGTTTTCCATCGCACGGAAGCCAAAGTACACTTGGTCTAGCCACACGCGACCACGCCAGTACACATCTTTACCGTAAGCAGGGTTGGTTTGCGATGCGGTCGGCAAAGGCACTCCCGTTCCTTGGAATTTATCTGGCGTGTTGAACTCGTCTTGATCACGCATCACCGCGATCACTTTATCGGCATGCTCTTGCGTTGCTGCACCATTAAACAGCGGCGACCAACCTTCAGGGCCACGTCCACGCTCTACAATCGGCAAACCCGCACAGCCATTTGCAAGAGGCGCAGGAGTAGTGCCATCTTCAGCCACATTTAAGTGAATGTCGTAGAAAAACCCTGTGCTTTCATCAAACATACATTGGTTAATGTACGTTTTGATTTTCTCGGCGCCGTTCAGGAATTCTTGCGCGCGGTCTTTACCTTCTACGCCATCGGACACCAACTTCGCCATTTCCGCTAAGTATTTGTTGTCTGAGTACATGTAAGAGGCTTGATCCACCGATTCTTGCAGCATAGAGAAGCCAAGCAGCTCGCCGTCCGCTGCGTTATTGTTGGTGCGGTTTTCTGCAAAACGAACTTCCCAATCTTTCTTCGCAAGATCGAGTTTCGCTAAGTTTTCCGCTGACGTATTACTGTACACCCACTCTTCGCCTTCCAGCTTGATGCTGTTATCAAAGCCGTACGCACTTGCCGCGTAGCGACCAAGTTGATCCACATTTCTGTCTGGATTGCTGATGTCTTCAGCTTGCGAATTCATATTGTGGATGTTGTAGATAAAGCCAAAACGAGCCGCGTTATCCATGCCCGATTCCCAGCCCGCCGCTTCTTGTGCGCCGACGTGAATCGTCATGTAATCCACTTCATCGAGAATCTTATTGTAAGACGCCATGCCTTTTACTTTATAAGAATTACCGTTTTGCTCGATGATGTCTTCTGCAGGAATAATGGTCGTGAAGTTAGGATCGCGCGTTTCTACCCAAACGTACATCACGCCTTCTTCCGTGTTGTGTGCTGGGTCTACTGCCGCGCCGTATTCAGGCACACCATTTTGGTTGTGGTCGCGGTTGGATAGCCACCAATCGTGGTATGCCACCAACTTCGGATACATTTCATCAATGAATTTTTGCGCGTCTTCTGGGCGATCAAACTGGTTCACGAGAGCGTAATACACCTCCATCACAGACCATGCCGCCAACGATGGTTTCGTATTGCGTTCGTTCCAGTTTTCAGAGCCAGCACCACCACGACTAACAGGTTTGGTGTACGTCAACACATCCAGCAAGTAGCCTTTGTCTTGCGGACGAATCTTGTCATCAGCTTGAACTTGCTCTTGGAATACCGTGCGAATGTTGTCCATCGCAACATCTGGGTTGAAATGCGCCATCGCGTACGCTTGTTTCCACGAATCCCACGGCCACGTTAAGTTACCAGAGAACCAACGCGCAGTGACCGATGGCGTGACTGTCGCTTGTTCAATATCGCCCGCCGCAGAGCGCCAGTTACCGTTTAGGGTCTCCATCGCTTTTACCGCTACGCGAGCTTGGTCTGCTGTCGCTTCTTTGTTGATAAGACCATTCGCTAAATAGCCGTCCCAACGCGCTTTCGACGCTTCCATGTATTGAGTTGGATTCGCTAATACATCTTGCAATTTCAACGATTCTGACTGCACTTCTTTCGCATTGTGCAGGTTAGAATACGCCGTATAAACCGCCGATGTTTGCTCAGCTGGTAGGCTCATCTCCGCGGTAGAACTGAATGAGGTTTCGTTGGTGAACGTCTTCGTTGGTAGAGAACGAGTAATGCGGAACTCGGCATCGCGGTCATTACGGATCGCCCAGTTGTCTTTCATCTCGCTAAAGTTAATTTTAATGCCGTTCTCGATGGTCGAAATCTGGCGCTTGTAATCTGGGTAGTACTGCGCCACGGTTTGGTCTTTGCGCGTCGACAGCGCGTATTTCACCAACTCGCCGTCCCACTCCAACGCCAAGTTCATATCACGATCAGTTTTGTTAGTGATGAGCGTTTCCACCAGCGAAGAACGGTCAGTCACGAAGCGCAGCACCATTTGCACGTGAATATCGTCCAAGTCCAACACCTGCACTAACGCACCTGGAATGGAATAGACTTTCGCTTCTGCGTTCGATAAATCGTAAGTTTGGCCACTCACTTTGTCGGTCAACGTGAGCTTGTCGAACGTTTGGCCAGACATAAAATGCGCGTACTCTTGCGTCACTTGCATAATACCGCCGAAAGCGCCATAACCCGCCGCATCTTCAGGTAGCAAATGGCCATGCCACGCGCCGTTGTCCGTGAGTGCGTTGTACTTCAGGTTCGAATAACTGTCGTAATCACGCAGGTAAGTTGGATTACCAGTACGATCAATCACGTTAGTAAATTCTGAAGTTGGCGCCTGTGGTAAACGGATTTCAGTTTTATCATTGGAACCACATCCAACAAGCGAAATAGTAGCCCCGATCAGAATGGCAAGTGTGCTCTTTTTAAACATACTTTTTCCCTATTATTTACGTTATTTTTATATTCTCATTTATATAAATGAGTGTTTTTAGTGTGTAGAAGCCCGGCTCGCACTAAATAAGCACGAGCTTCCAATAATTATTCTTTTATTTTTCTTTAGCGACAGTGATGGCTTTTAATAAATCGCCATTAATATTCGGAATTGTGTCAGCCAAAAATATCTGATTACCAGGCGTAAAAGTGAGTAAAACATTTTTTAGTCGTTGACTGTTTTCACTGGTTTTATTTTGAACATCAAACTCAATTAATTTGTTGTACACTTCATTTGCCAGTTTTTCTTCTTGTTCTTCGGTAATCGCAATGCGTCCAACACAAATTGGAGGTCGAATATCGTGGCTAAACACTTCTTCACGAAAGCGCTGTGCAAATAGCGTGTCTAAATTTGAACCTTCTTCAAAAATAAAGCGGCCTGTATCTTTAAATTGATAGTGTTTATCCCCTTTCAGTTCAATGTAATCCATCATTTCTAGTGCACGTAAATAGAGCGCAACGGAAGTATCATTCAGCTGGTATCTCCGTGCGATCTCTTCTAAAGACCACTCAGGTCGACGCAAAAGATAAAGAAAATCAAATAAGTGAGGATATTGATGGAAAATCTCACTGTTGGTGTCGGTGATAAACTGTTCACTCTCTTGCTGCAGCTGCTTACCTCGCATGGATAACTCAACCAAATCCGTATCAAGGTGCGTGGCGTACAACAAGATTTTATCTAAACCAAGAGACGTATTGTGAAGCTGCCTTTTTATAGTAGAAAGCGGGATTCCAAGTCCAATAGAAAGCTCAGAATATCCAATGCCTTTTTCTTTTATTTTTTCTCGTAAAGCAGCAAGTAAATACGTTGCAGAATTATTCATCTAACAATGCCTGTATTTTATTTATTCAGCATCCATGATGATAAATTCAAGAGAGTCCTACTCTTGTGATTTTGGTCTCAATATTCTATCTTGTTGGCGTAAAACATGTCTTATCCATTAGATTCTTTTACTTTTCTTTAACTGGATACATTTTACCCATCAAGAACAAGTTATAGCCATTGCTCTATGGGCTTATCAAGATAATAGTCAGTATAATTGTTTTGAAGAGTAAAATTAAGCTGGCAAAGATTTTTACTAAAACTTTTCTGATAAGAGCGCAAATTTTCAGATGAAAAGTATCAAAAAATGACACCAATCGATTTATAAAAGCGTGAGATCACAATTGGAAAGTGAATCTATGGAAATTTTTAATTTCAATGACCAGTAAAAACCTTGTTATATTCTGAAAATAACAAAGTTAATTTCTAAAATAATTATTGAAGTAAGATCATATTATTAAGTCAAAATTCTAGCTGGCTCACATATTTCTTTTTCTCGCCACCACTGTTTATTTATATGTTCTTGATGAACGTAAAAACTCTCCCCCGGCATTGGCGTCAGCAGCGTTATATGTTCTTTTTGACAATGGGCAAGCAAATCTAAAATCGGTTCGTCCCAGCGGTGAGTAAATAGCTCGTATGTAGCCCAATGTACTGGCAACAGTTTTTTCGCACTTAAATCGTGAAACGCTTGCACGGTATGGTGAGCCTGCATGTGCCCCCAGTTTTCGACCGGATAACCTTGGCCTTTCACATCGGCAGCCACTTCCAAACAAGCAATGTCGATTGGTCCACATCGCTGTGCTATCTCGGAAAAGTGCGAATCGTAAGCTGAATCGCCACTAAAATAGAGCGTCTCTTCTTTGCCTTTGATGACCCAAGAAGCCCACAGGGTCGCGTTTTTATCGAAATAAGTACGACCCGAATTATGGTTAGCAGGCGTACAAATCAATTCGATTCCAGCATAGTGCACGCTATCCCACCAATCGAATTCCACGATGTTGTCTGCGCAAACGCCCCACTTTATCAGATGCTTGCCAACCCCTAAGGGCACATAAAACGTCACGGGTTTATCGGCGTAGAAACGTATGGTCGATGCTTCTAAATGGTCGTAATGATCGTGCGAAATCACGATAATTTCAGGAATCGGCAAACGATCTCTGGCATGGGTATTGGGAATATTGCGTTCAAACCACGCTTTTGCGATGAACGGAGAAGCGTAATCAAATACCGGATCGGTCAGAATTCGAATGCCATCGACCTCCACCAGCATAGTGGAATGGCCCAGCCAAGTAAGGCGCATCGATTCACTTCGCTGCGCAAACTGCGTGGGTTGAATTGGGGAATGTGGCAGATGTTCGTTAGGACTCAACGGCGTTCTACCACCAAGATAACTCCAACACACCTGCCAGAATGATTGCGGACTAGGGACATTTGGCATCTCGTTTTTAACGCGGCCGTTTTCAAATTGAGGCGAGTGGTGAACACGGTGCGCCAACTGCGCATGGTAGGTTTGAGGCGGAATCAGTGAACTTGGCTTTTGTGTCTTTTGTTCACTCGTTAGGTATGTGCGCTTAAGTATCGTCTCAGACATATCGTAGTTTTGTCTCGCTTGCGAACGCTCAACAGTAGGTTTATTAAAACGTGCGTGTATGTCTATTTCGTGACCAAAATGAGGTGTAAGATGAAGATTCAGTTTCAATCAAACGTCTTCTATTTAAGGATACGGTTCTCAAACCTTCTGAATACTGCGTCGGTTTGAAAGGAGAAAACTATGGTGACTTGCAGCCAATACGATTTTATTGAAATCGCCTGTATGTTTAAGCTCCCTATCGAGATCACACTAAAAAATGGTGAAACTCATCAGGGCAACGCGTTCGACACAGGCTACGACATGCAGCGACAAGAGTGTTTGTTTTTAGATATGGATGGAGAGCACACCGCCTTCCCGACTGAACAATTAGTCGCAATGCGCGCGCTCAAAGCCAATCCGCATTTTGACGAAGTGACGTTTGAGTAAACGTCCTTCTTTCACTGACACCGTCCAATAAAAAACGCCTCTCAAGCTGACACAACTTGAGAGGCTTTCTCTTACACGGTTCACCTGAACTTGTTGTTATTCACGCGACCGGATGAAAACCAGCATCGGCATCATGATCACGAACATCACTCCCACAAGCTGGAAGGTGTGCACAAACGCGACCATTTGCGATTGCTGCTGCAACATCTGTTGGTATTGGTCTAACGCAACCGGGTCGGTAATGAAAAGCCCCTGATTGGCCGCCCAGTCATGCAAGTTAGGATTATAAGGATTAATACCCTCTCCCAGCGCATGCCATTGCTGCTGACTATCACGATATTGGAACGTGGTAGCGATAGAGATACCAAACGAACTACCAATTGTACGGAACAGATTGTAAATACTCGCCGCTGCGACAGATTGCTCTTTCGGAATCGTTAAATACGCCAAGGTGGACAGCGTCGAGAAGGTTAAACCAAGCCCCATGCCCTGAATCATACTCGGCATCACAATCCAAAATGTATCGATCTGCAGTGAGTATTGCGTCATCAAGTAACTACCAATCCCGATGCAGCTCAAGCCAAAGACTATTTTGATTCTGGGATCGAATTGCGGATTGAGTTTAATCACCAAAATTAACATCGCCGCTGACGCCAATCCACGCGGTGCCATTAATAAGCCAGTGGTTGAGACCGGATAATCCAGCAAGCTTTCCAACAGCATCGGTTGTTGAGTCGTCAGGCCAAACATCGCCATCGACACCACGGCAATCATCAACGACGAGACCATTAGATTTCGGTCTTTAAGCAGCCATAATGGCGCTATTGGGCTTTTGGTTTTCCAGCTGCGATAAATCCACATCACCGACCCCATGACAGCGAGTAATATCGCGGTCTGGATCATGCGTGAGTTGAGCCAGTCTTCTTCGTTCCCTTTATCCAACACAAACTGCAACGCGCCCACACCTAACGCCATGTAACCGATGATCCACCAGTCAAAGTTAGGTTTGGATTTGTTGTCGATGTGGATATAACGATAAATCAAAGAGGTACAGATCAAACCGAATGGCAAGTTGATGTAAAAAATCCAACGCCAGTTGATGTTGTCGGTGATCACGCCACCCACAACTGGGCCCAAAATAGGACCAAGCAAAATGCCGATGGAGAAAATTGCCATCGCTTTGCCTTTTTGTTCATACGGATAAATCTGCACTAACGTCGACTGCGCCAATGGAATCACCGACGCGCCGAAAGCGCCTTGGATAATGCGAAATAGCACCATCTCTTCAAGAGACTGTGCTTGCCCACAAAGCGCACTGGCAATCACAAAACCGATCACAGCAACCAGCATGACTTTGCGTTCACCAAAGCGCGACACCCAGAAACTGGTCATCGGAATGAAGATCGCTTCCGCCATGCTGTAACCCGTCAGCACCCAAGTAATTTGGTCTGCCGTTGCGCCCAACGCGCCCATCATGTGCGATAGCGACACGTTCGCAACGGTCATATCGATTAACACCATGATGGCAGAAAGCATCACGGCGACGGTGGCAATCCCCCGTTTGTCTGCCGTAATTTGATGGTTCATTGCACGCTACTTTGCAAATCAATGGTGACTTCTGAGCTCGCACCCACGCGAAGTTGCGGCGCATCGGCCGGTACTTCTAATGCCAAACGTACAGGGAAACGCTGTTTGATTTTAACCCAGTTACCCGTTGCGTTTTCTGGTGGCATCAAGGAGAACGATGTACCACTCGCAGGCGACAGTTGCTCTACCGTTGCTTTCCACACCACGTCTGGGTACATATCAATCACCACATCCGCATGCATGCCAGGTTTAATGTGAGTAAGATCGGTTTCTTTAAAGTTCGCGCGTACCCAATAGCTGTCTTTTAAAATCACAGGAAACAGCGTTTGACCCACGCTAACGACCGAGCCTACGTGCGTATTGATTTCACCGGCAATGCCATCCACTGGTGACGTAATGTCGGTGTAGCTCAAGTTCAGCTCCGCTTGCGCTAACTGTGCTGCCGCTTGTTGAACGACCGCAGCCTCTACGCCTTCTTCACCACGGTTCGCAATGGCTTTTTCTACCGTCGCGCGCGCTTGTTCTAGGCTCGCTTGAGCATTGGCTAGTTTGTTTTTCGCCGTATCTAAATCTTGGTCCGACGCCAGTTTGCGTTTCACCAGGGAATCCGTACGTTTGTACTCTACTTGCGCTTCTGTCAGGTTAGAGCGCGCCGCATCTAAGCCCGCAACAGCTTCAGTTACCTGCTTATCGGCAACGTCATGTTGCTGGACCGCCAATTGGTATGCCGCTTTTGCTTGCTTCACTGCCAACAAATATGGGCGTGAATCTATCTTCAGCAGTAGGTCACCTTTGTTAACAGATTGGAAGTCTTTGACATCCACAGAAACCACTTGGCCTTTTACCTGAGGTGCTACCGACAAAATTTTTGCCCTAACATAGGCATCTTCTGTGCTTGGGTGACTGTCTGAATACTGCCAAGACCAATACATCGCACCAAATGCGATAACACAGAGAGTGAAGAAAAGAGTTTTTACCAGCTTAGATCTGGCGGAAGAATGCTTCGCGATGTCGCCGCTCATTTATATTGTCCACTTGTTCAATTATGTGACCAGTGTAGGACTTTTCGATCTTGGAACAATAAAATGATCTGCAAGGTTAAGATCCAGTTTTAAACCTTGAACTATTGCTTGAATCGTGTGCAATCTAATACACACGGAAATGCAGATAAAAAAAGGGGCAGTCCCCGTAACCGCCCCCAAAGTCATGCCAATAATTGTAATGCGCGTGTAATGTGTGTAACTACCGCTTTCCTTAGAACTTGTAACCGCCGCTGATCATAAATACCCAAGGGTTAATTTTGACGTCGGTTTTTTGCTTCGCTCCACCTGCTTTGTAAGTTGCTTCTGTTTCAATGTTTGCATACCACGCTGATGCGTTAAGGAACCATTGATCGTTGATCATGTAGTCCACGCCTACGTTTGCTGCTAAACCAAATGAATCGTCTAGCTTAAGATCAGTTAAGCCCACGTTTTTCGCTTTGTTGTTAAAGCCTTCATCAAAAAAGATGGTGTAGTTGAGACCTGCACCAACGTATGGACGGAACTTACTTTGTGGCTCGCCAAAGTAGTACTGAACCATAAGCGTTGGTGGAAGGTGTTTGGTGTCCGCGATATCACCAAGACCTAACAAGTCTGTTGAAATATCATGGCTGAATGGTGTTGCTGCTAGAAGCTCTAGGCTGATGTTGTCTGTGAACATGTAGCCAAACGTCAAACCAAGCTGCGTATTTGAATCCACTTTCAATTCTTCTTGAGAACCAAGAATCTTATCGCTGCTGTCATTTGGAACGACAGACGCCGCACCAACACGAAGAACGAAGTCACCTTGTTTATGAGCGAAAACACTTGGTGACACGAGTGCAGCAACCACTGCTAGACTGCAGATTGTTTTTTTCATTTTTTATTTCCTTTTGTAGGGCTTCGTTATGTTGTACCCAAAGGTGTGCCTGCTGAATGGCCTTAGATTTCAAGTAAACTCAGCGCCTTGAAGCACACGGGCATCTATATTTTTTTGAGCTGCGCGCAATCTAGCACATAGAAACCCTACTATTTTGATGGAAATCAATTTGTGAAAAATATAGGTTTTTTGTATAGAGAAACGCCATACCGATCAACAAATTATGCAAATCGGATACAATTCTGTAATGCAAACTGTGCGTGTGAGAAGCCATGCTTACTCAAAAACACGAATCCTCTCGCTAAGGCTCGTAGCCAGCAAAAACTTTTTTCTTCCTCTACGTCTTCTATTTTTAAAAAACAACTCACTTAAAACGCTCGTTTGACCCCTTAAAATCGCGATTTGAGGGGTTTGTAAAACACTGAAATACAAGAAGTTATTTTTCTGGAAAATCAGTCACTTGGAGTGCTAGTCTGCTCGCAGCTAAGGAGAAGACATGTTAAAAACCGATCTCATTTTTGAACGAGAAAACTTTTCTCATCACGATTTTCAGAATGCCACCTTTAAAAACTGCCACTTTTATATGTGCAGTTTCGACCATGCCGATCTGCGCGATGCTAAGTTCATCGACTGTCGCTTTATCGAATCCAAAGCGCTAGAAGGGTGTAGTTTTCGCTTCGCGAACTTAAAAGATGCCAGCTTCACGAACTGTATGTTGGCGATGAGCCTGTTTAACGGCGCAAATTGTATGGGCTTGGAGCTGCGTAAGTGCGATCTCAAAGGGGCAAACTTCCAAGGTGCGAACTTTGCTAATCGCGTCAGTAACACCATGTTTTTCTGTTCTGCTTTTATTACTGGCTGCAACCTCACCTACTGTAACTTCGAGCGAGTGTTACTAGAAAAATGTGACCTCTTTGAAAACCGTTGGAACGGTGCGAACCTCGCAGGGGCAACTCTCAAAGGCTCGGATTTATCTCGCTGCGAATTCTCGCCAGAACAATGGGGAACCTTTAACGTTGAGCAGTGTGATCTGACTCATGTCGAACTGGACGGGTTGGATGTTCGCCGCGTTTCTCTGTTTGGTGTTAAAATTTGTGATTGGCAACAAGAGCAATTGCTTGCGCCTTTTGGACTGATCATTCTCTAAGGAAAGGCCATGAACCTGTTTGAAGACTTACCGAATAACCTCGACGAGGAAGTGTTCGAAAACCTGCTGACCCACAAAAACCTGCGTATAGAACGCATTGTCTCAACGGGGCAAACCTCGCCCGAAAGTGGCTGGTACGATCAAGAAGAACATGAATGGGTATTGGTTCTTAAAGGAGCAGGAGAGCTGACTTTTGAATCAGGTGTAGTGCAACGACTTGAGACAGGCGATCACGTTACGATTCCAGCTCATACCAAACACAAAGTGAGCTGGACTGACCCAACGCAAGAAACCATCTGGTTGGCGGTGTTTTATCAATAAACACAAAACGATCTTAAACCAAAAAATAGGCGCTGAATTTGCTCGATACTACTAAGCCGTCACTGGCACTGTTTGATTTTGATGGCACCATCACCCGAGAGGATATGTTTAGCCTTTTCCTCCACTATTCTGCTTATGGCCTGCGCAAACGAGTAGGAAAGGTCGCTATCATGCCATTTTATGCGCTGTACAAACTCGGAGTGTTACCCGCTCGTGTTATGCGCCCACTCAGCAGTTTTATTGCATTTTCAGGGAAAGAAACGCAGCAAATTGAAGCGATTGGCGCTCAGTTTGCCCACGAAGTGATCCCGCTGTACTTACGGCCAGAAGCGATGGAAAGGTTGGCGTGGCATCAACACAGAGGCGATACCATTGTGGTGGTGTCGGCATCACTCAATGCGTATCTCAAGCCTTGGTGTGAAGCGAACGGTTACCACTTGCTGTGCAGTGAACTGATCTCAGAACAGCCAAAACTGAGTGGCTTTTACCAGCAAGGTGATTGCAGTTTAGAAAGAAAAGTCTCACGTGTGAAAGCGGCGTTTTCACTCGACGAGTTTGCATCTGTTTATGCCTACGGTGATACACACGAAGACATTCCGATGCTCAAACTGGCAGACTACGCGATGCTCAACTGGAGCGAGTGGAGAGCAAGCGAATAACGATATGTGCTCTGATTTTCAAGACAACCACTCAACCAAAGTGATCGTTTTAGACTGAAAAAACAAACCCTTCTCACATGAGAAGGGTTTTACTGTTCAGGGCCCAAATAACTGGCTTAACGCCATACACCCCATTGACCCGTTGTGCCTGGTTCCTCACCAGACGTCCACCACTGGGCAGTCCATTCTTTGCCGTTGTGCGTCACCACATCACCTTGGTTGTAAACGGCCGTCTTGTCCCACAAGTTGGTTGGTTCAACTGGTGGCGGTACATCCGCTTTGATCAGTGACAACGCATAACTGAAGTCTGCACTTGGCGCTAATACTTGGTTTGCATTCACGTTCTTACTATCGAACATGTAGTGATTCATCTCTTGATGCCAAATGCCCACATACCAATCGCCCGTTTGCTGCGCGTTAAATTGATCTGCTATTTCTGCCGCCCAAGTAGCCGTATTGTTTGTGCTGATTGGTAGTGAAATATCGACAATTTCATTCCCCGTCGCATTAAACGTACGGAAACGCACCGTATCGCCAGACTCTACTGGCCCAAAACCTTGCTGAACAAAGTAGCCTAGAGATGTCAGATTGTTGCCCGGTTCGGTTGGATCAACAGGGTCAGTCGGTGGCGTCGTGCCTGTTCCGTTTAACGTAATGTCACTACAGTTGTAGAAACCTTCACCAGCAACATCAATACGCTGCCAACGAGTGTAAAGTACCGCATCGCCGGAACGATCAGCAGGGAAAGTCACCTGAATACGGTAGCGTTTTTCCGCATCGACATACACATCACCTGCGGTGTCGATCAGATCTAAATCACTCCAAGTAAGAGGTTTTGAATCATCATAAGTTGGCTTGGTGAGATAGAATTCCCAGTACGATGGGTTGTGCGGCGCTTTGCCGTAAAACACCAATTCAATCTGGTTGTTTGCATCTGGCGTAACATTGGTGCGCTGCCAGTTTGGAGAAGGAATGTTCAAGCCTTTCTTAGCCGCATCGCCGGCAGAACACAGTTCACCGTCACGAACCACCGCCTGAACGTGTGCCATGTCGCGGTAGTTTGGTACGTTCGCCGCAATTTCGCTGCGTTGCACAAACGGGTACGCGCCAGATTCTTCAAAAGCCGCTTTACACGCTTGGTTAGGGATCTCGTTGGTCCAAAAGCCACCGTCTAAATAACACGTATTTTGACGAGCACTTGGAAACTCTACCCAGCCATGGGCGTTGACGTTAAATGAGCTCAATGCGGCAACAGCGCTTAAGCTCAAAAGAGGAAGTGTTACATGTGATTTCATCGTTCATCCTTAATTTTGCTGACTCGCCGCTCTGAAACACAAGCGGTTTAAGCAAAACTAGCAGGATGGGATTATTTAGAAGGTGAGAATAAATATGGAAATTGTAAGAGTGCCATCTGCTTTCCAGCATTTGTTGTGAACCATTCTCATACTCGACTGACTCTTTCGAGTCACTTCAAATTCGTGTGCCACAAAAACTGTCACTCTCGTTTGGCTAGCGCTCGTCTTTTGGTGTGTCCATCACCACCATGGTTGTGATCGACTTGACGTGTTCGCACTCACCCAACACATCAGCGTGAAACGCTTTATAAGCGGCGAGATCTTGTGTTTCCACACGCAGCAAATACTCGTTCGCACCAGTGATGTTGTGACATTCCACCACCTCGTTTACAAAACGCACATGCTCTTCGAAACCCAACTGTGCCTGCTTAGAGTGCGAGGCCAAACCAATCGACACATAAGCGACAAAACCCACACCAAGTTGCTGATTATCCAGTACCGCTCGGTAGCCTTTGATCACGCCTTTACGCTCTAAATCTTGCACTCGGCGTAAGGTTGCAGACGGAGATAAACCAACGCGTTCCGACAGCTCCACATTGGAGATTCTTCCGTCTCGTTTGAGCACTTGCAATATTCTTTCGTCAAATCTATCCATGATGATGTTTCATTGCTTATTTAGTTTCTAATCATCAAATAAAAGCACAATATTGACCTCAGTTCTACTTATAGTTGTTCTCAACTTATCGAGAACTGATTCAAGGAACAATCTATGGAATATCATCAACTGGGCGCTTTGGCGTTGTTCGCTTTTGTCTCCACTTTTACGCCGGGTCCCAATAACATTATGTTGATGACCTCAGGGGCCAATGTCGGCTTTAAACGCACTATCCCACACATGTTGGGCATTACCTTCGGCTTTGGTGCCATGCTAATTTTGGTGGGCATTGGCTTGATGAGCCTGTTCCATGCCTACCCGCTCACCCACTCCATTTTGAAAGTATTGAGCTTGAGTTATTTGCTGTACTTGACGTACAAAATCGCCACCAGCGACAAAACCGAAACAAAACACGATTTTCGCCCGATGTCTTTTTTAGGGGCTGTCGCATTCCAGTGGGTGAACCCAAAAGGTTGGTCGATGGCGTTGACGGCGATTACGGTATACACCAGCGGCGGTTCTTGGCTTGAACTGACTTTTATCGCCGGTATCTTCTGTTTAGCCAACTTGCCATCGGTGACATTTTGGACGGCGGCAGGCATGCAATTGCAGCGTTGGTTGACCACCGATAAACGCGTTAAGGGGTTCAACTACAGCATGGCCGCTCTGTTGCTTTTGTCTACGATTCCAATGATATAAGTCCATTTATGGTTAAAAAACGACTCACTTTACGTGGTTAGAGAAAGGATAGAGGTAATATTTTTCTTGAGGCTTTGGCGTTAATTCACAGTGTAAATTTGTTTAAAGACGCTACCCTCTTGTTAGGGAACTTGATAATCTTTAAATGAGAAAGAGAATAATTATCGAGTAAAGTAACAATGAAAAAGAAGCCTCAACCTAAAACGCTTGTTGTCACAGACACAGAAACCATCACTCCAAACATGCAGCGCATTACCTTGCAAGGTGAGGCGCTGAGCCACTTTCCTCGTGACTGCGAAGGCAGTTACATCAAATTACTGTTTAACGATATGGGCGGCGCGGATCTGAGCATCCTGTCAGAAGACGACCGACCAATCATGCGCACTTACACAATTCGACGCTTTCATCTAGAAACCAGCTCAATCGAAGTGGATTTCGTCCGACACGTAACGCAAGATCTGCAATGCGGATTTGCAGCACGTTGGGCAATGGCCGCGCAAAAAGGCGACACGATCAGCATCGTGGGGCCGGGTAGCATCTCCAACTTAAATACTGAGGCGGATTGGTTCTTCATGGCTGCCGATATGACGGCACTTCCAGCGCTTTCTGCGAAAATTCGTACGTTGCCAGAAGAGGCCAAAGGCTATGCAGTGATCAGCGTGATGTCTCCAGCCGACATCCAACCCCTACACGCGCCAGCAGGCATGGAGTTGATTTGGTTAACCGAAGGGCAAGCCTTGGCTGATAGCGTTCGCGAACTCGAGTGGTTAGATGGTAACGCTTCGATATGGTGTGCGTGTGAGTTCGATTCAATGCGTGCGCTGCGCCGATATTTCCGCAATGAGAAAGAAGTCGATCGCGAGAATATCTACATCAGCAGCTATTGGAAGCAAGGCGTGTCTGAAGATGGGCACAAAGTGATTAAACGTGAAGACGCGGAATCCAACCAATAGTGGTTCATGTCTTTTCGATTCCAGCTCTCATCCTAATAAAAACGCCCGGCATCACCGGGCGTTTTTCATCATCATGTTTGACGTAATCAGTGTTTGTAAGACTCCGGCACGTCCGCAATGTAAATCGCAGGAACGCCTTCAAAGTCACTGGTAAACAACACGCCATCATCGTTCGGTGTGAATGACGGATGCGGGTGAGTAATTTGGCGATCGCCATCCAACACATCCCAAGATGTGCTGTGCTTACACAGTTTTTGCGCCGATTTCGCTTTTGTGTTCAATACATACAAGAACGGGTCATTTTCGATGTTGTAGCTGTCCGCGTCTGCAACATCAACTGGCGCATCGCAACCATCACCAACCATCAAAGAACCATCGAAGTTACTCATGAGGTGAGAACAAGGTGGCATCACCATCACTTCTTCATTCTCTAATGTCTCTGGGTTGGCTTTGTAAATCACGCGATCAGTTTGACCTTTGAAGTAAGAAACGTACGCCATTGCGCTGCCATCTGGAATCCAGAACTCGTGCGTGCACGATTCACCTTCTGCGTGCTCTTTGATCTTACGAACGTTGCTGCCATCTTCATTGACCAGCCACATGCGCGCATCCACCAAATCATGCGGACCTTCATGACAGAAACCAACCGTTGAGTCATCAAACGGACGGTAAATCGGGTGACCTAGCCACGCAGTGTCTTGATGGATCACCTCCAGCTCACCGGTTTCGATATCCACTTTAATTAGGCGACAAGTTGGATTGGTGTGGTAGAACTCGGCAAACTTTTCCCACGATGTCAGCGGTTGCCAATCACGTTTTAAAATCTCGATGCCGACTAACTTGGTACAGTCAGAATTTGCCACCCAAGTACCGTAGCCTTTCCACTCTTCATCGACCGTATAAATGACTTGTTCTTCCAGCGTTTCTAAATCGACTTTCATCAAATTCAGTTCGTTTTTCACGTAGAAAAATGCACGCTCATCCGTCGAAATGAAACCGCCAAAGGTGTTGTCACCTTTACCTTCCGTCAGTTGGACTGCTTGTTGCGTTTCAAGGTTAAGCAGGTAATAGTTGCGATTTCCGTCGAAATCACCTGCAAACAGCAGCTTTTTTCCATCCTGAGTAAAGCACTTCTGGTAAAAGTAGTTACGGTGACAAATCACGTCCGTTGGCGTTAATCGCGTCACTTTCACTTGGGTATCACTATCAACAAACGTTTCGAAGTTGAGAGTAATCACATCACCTTTAGCCATAATATATCTCCACAAAAGGGCTGCCCAAGCGAGGGCAGCCAAAACAAAAATTCAGATTATTGGGTCGTTGTCGCGGCTACTTTAGAGGGCTGCGTGTCTAGCTTGGCACTCTTCTTCAAGCCGTAGCCCACAGCAAAGACTGACGCGGCACAGGCAAGGAACAATAGGCGGCCCCATAGTGGGTTAGGAATCAACACCATCAGTGTTAAACCTGCGGCCATGTAGATAACCAGCGTACCCAATTTCGCGCGTTGCATGCGGTCAACAATGTCTTGACCTTCTTCTGCAACACACTCGGTGTCCACATCTTTAAAGAATTCCGCCGTTGTCTCTTTGTGCGTGTCTGTTTCTTCTTTGTAGAACAGAGTCGATAGGCAGAAGAAACCAGCAGTAAAGACAAGGTGAGCAGCAATGGTGATCATTGTGCGCATTTCACCTGCTTCGCGGCGTGTTAGCTCATCCATACCGAACCAGCTACCAACAAATTCTGGAGTGAAGATTTTCACCACTGACCAAGAGACAAACATACCAACCACAACTGTTGCCCATGGTGCCCATTTCGGCGTTCTACGAATGATGATGCCAAGGAACAATGGAACTAGGATTGGTGATTGAAGTAGCGTCGCCACTTGCATCATTAGATCAAACAAGCTTAGGTGCTTCAGTGAGTTGAAGAACTGAGCCATCATGATAACCAGGATGCCGTTCACCAAACATGCGATTTGACCAGCACGCAGTAGCTCTTTATCCGAAGCTTGGCCTTTACGCACGATGTTTGAGTAGAAGCTGCGAACGAAAATACCTGAGTTACGGTTTAGTGCAGAGTCCATCGAAGACATGGTCGCCGCAAACAGACCTGCCATGAGCAGACCAACGGTGCCTAGAGGCATTGTTTCACGAGCGAAGACAAGGTAAACCGCATCGCTTGCTTTCGCACCCAATGATGAGTATTGCGTTGCTGCATCTGGATACAGGATTGCTGAAGCCCAAGGTGGGATGAACCAAATTACCGCGCCAAATAGCATCATCACAAGCGCCATCAGCGCAGCTTTGCTTGCGTTTTTCGAATCTTTCGCGTTAAGGAAACGGTAAGACTCCTGCATGTTGTTGATACTTTGCAGCTGTTTCACTACGAAGAAGATGAACGTACAAACTAACAGTAGTGGGTAGTTCATATCTGGGCCCATGATGAAGCCACCAGGGAAGTTCTCAACGATCTCGCCAGGGCCACCAACGACGTACAATGCAACTGCCGCACAAGCAATGGAGATAACCGCAACTACCAGCGTTTGAATAAAGTCCGACGCCACTACGCCCCACGCACCACTCAGCAATGAGATAGCCAATACCGCAAGGCCAGTCACCCAAATGGTAGTCACGATGTCGGCATTAAATACCGCAGAAGCAAACACACCCAAACCGTTTAGCCAAACACCCGCGTTAATCACACTTAATGGAATGATTACCCAAGTGAAAAACTGCTCGTTAGTGTTACCAAAGCGGCGTTTTACCCCTTCAGTTGGTGTATCAACTCGCATTTGGCGGAAGCGGCGAGCAAAGTAGAAGTAAGCGAAAACGTACGCCACCATGTTGCCAACAAACACGGCCAATACCGCGAAGCCATCGTTAAACGCTTTACCCGCTGCACCGGTAAACGTCCATGCAGAGAACTGAGTCATAAATGCTGTGGCACCAACCATCCACCAAAGCATCTTACCGCCCCCGCGGAAATAGTCGCTGGTACTATTGCTTGCCATTTTTTTGAACAGCAAGCTGATTGCCACCATCAGGGCAAAGTAGCCTGCTATTACTAAGTAATCGTATTCCATAATAGAAACCTCGAAACGCTGTTTTAATTTAGATAAATTATATTTTCAAAAAACAAAACTAACTGAGACAAAAATCAAAACAACGGTTCATTTTTTATTTTTTGCGCTCAAACGTGATGAAGATCAATAGTGAGCGTCTTGTAAATAACTGCGGATCCATACTCGTCACTGCTGCATTCCCTTAGTTAATCTTAGAACCAAAAAGAGATTGTCACTGACAAGTCGAAAAGCGTAAAAATGCGACCGTTGTAAGGTGAGTTTTGACGAAAAAAAGGGCTCCTGAGAGCCCGTGGTTACTCGTTAGTGAATAAGTTGCTTAAGCTGCATCGCCTCTTGCTTACCCGGAATGGCTTGTTGGGTATCAATCACCGACGCTTGCTTTAATGGCGCGAGCGTTTTGCTGTCGACCGCTTTGCCATCACTGGTGTAAGTCGTGCCATTTTCGACCAACGCATTGCCAGTCGATTTCGCACTGTTGATCACGTCGTCATATTTGCTGCTGACGTGGAATCGGTAAGAACGGTTATTGGTGAACGTGCCTTGCTCAATCTCGCCGGAATATGGGCTCTTACGGAACAAGTAGTTGAAGCGCTTGTTATCAATCGACACGTTGTCGCTCAATACCAGTGCACCAGGGTTAAAGTTGTCCGTAAATCCGTCCATGTTGTTATTGAAAGACAGGCTGTTTTTCACCACATGTGGAACCGGAATCCCCTCGCCGCCTAGCTTGAAGCCGTTACCAATCGTGCCACCCTTGTTGGCAACATCGAGTGTGCGACCGTTGCTGAACGAGATGGAATCCAAAATGGTCACCGCACCGTTTGCGCCATCTTCCACTTTGTTGAACAAGTCCCAACCGTCATCAATGTTGTGGTGAGACAAACAACGGATGAAGGTGTTGCCATCGCCGATGCGCATCTTGGCCGCAAAACCGTCTGCGTTGATCTGCGAAGGATCCATGTTGTTGTAGCTTTCGCTTTCAATCACTTGGTTGTAACTTGCCCACAGTGCGCGGCCAATGTTTTCAGGAGAGGTGATCACGAAACCAGTATCTGGCGCGCCGTGTGTCACCATTTTTTCGAAGGTGTTGTGGCTACCATGAACAATGAACTGCGCACCCGCAACTTCAATACCTTGGTAATGCCAGTAATTTGCCTCGTGACGAAGTTCCGAAACAAAGCGAACATTGTCTCCTTCCGCACGTAGGTGCTTGAGCTTGTCGACACTGCCACTCGCCGTCAGCGGGATTTCCATCCCTTGGTAGTCGCCATCTTTCAAAATGATGGTGCCACCAGCAGGAAGCAGTTCTACTGCGGTAGCTAAATCAAGCGGTTGCGCTTGAGATCCGTTGCCTTTGTCACTGCCGTTTGGTGCAACATACAGCGTCATTGGGTCTGGCAGAGAAACAACGTCAACGCTGTAACGGTGCGCTTGTGTCTCTTTGTTTGGGCCGTCAATGGCGGTGAATCTCACTTCCATTTGATTCGCGCCGCTATCAAGTGTCAGCCACTGGCTGAACAGCTCGCCCGCCGTCACGGTTTGCTTCGCAACCACTTTGCCATTGTGCAGAACTTCAAATTCGCCCGAGTAGTTGGCACGAGCTTGAACCGGATACTCTTTGGTTGCAGAGCGAGGTGAAGAAGCGATTTGGAATACCAGTTCTCCCTGCTTGGCCGCGTATTTGGGAGCGTCCACGGTATCCGCCGCAGCAAGCTGCAAATCGACATTGCTCACCGTCATTTTTGCATTGCGTGACGCAAAGAAGCCGACGTATTGCGAGTCTGAGTTTTGCATTTCAACGATATTGGCATTCGCGCCTTTTACCGCTTGCTCAACGAATTTTTCGCCATTACGGTAGCTGACTTTGAAACCATCATTGGTGCGTGTCAGCGTCATGCGGTAGGTTTCAGCCGTGCCGTAAGGCACCCCTTCCACATAATCGACACGGCTTAAACGGTTACCCGGTGTTCCCCAAGGTTGATAAACGCCTTCACGAAACGATGCGTTGATGTTGGTCATGCCATCGTTCGTGCGGGTGTGAGAACGCATTAGGTTCATCACCATGTTCGATGCAGACGGAAACTCTTCATGGCCCTCAGGTTGCGGCACTAAACGCTCGGCACCTAGAATGTCGCGCACCATCAAACCTGCGCCTTCTTGGCGGTTGGGTGTCGCGCCTGTTTCCGGGCCAAGCTGTTCAAGCACCACATCGGCACTGAGGGTAAAGTTCACATCAGTTGGTAGCTCGGTGTAGTAAAAGGTGAGTCCTTCATGCGAGTTAGCTAACTTGCCGCCGCGGCTTTCAATGGTAAATGTGGACGCTAACTTGCCAGCCGCGACAGCCTCACCATTGACCGTCACTTGGTTCACGCCGACTTTTTCCGGCAAAATGGTTGAGCCAAAATTCATGTCGGTCGATTGACCAAAAGTGATCGCTTTCCAAGTCAGGTCTTCGACCTTAATCTCAGCAGCGTGTGCGGCTGGGGCCAATATGGCCGCCAGACACAAGGCTAAAGTGTGTTTTTTCATGGTCACTTTTCCTTGTTAGAAGTTGTATTTCAAACCGACACGGAAACGAGGAACATATTCATCTTTAAACTCTGAGCCATCACCCTTGTGCGTGATAGCCGCGATAGCGAAGAATGGAATCACGCCACTTTCCAGCTTGGTGTATTCGCCTTTAAAGTCGATCAGCTGATCATGACCTTTGTCTTTCCAGCCACCTTCACCGCCATGAATATCTTTGTACTCCGCTTCTACGCCAAGCTTGCCCCATTCAAACTTACGGTTTGCGTAAAGGTTGAGCTGGTTGTAACGCGAGTCGTCCGTATTTTTGTACCCATGACGAATACGCGCAGCGACATCCCACTCGTCATTGATTTTGTACGCGCCCGTCAAGTTGTACTTGAACACTGACGCACCCGATGGGCTGGCATCAATGTTAATGCCCGGCGTTAGAGAGAAATTGTCGGTCGCTTTCCAACGGTAGCTCACGCCAGTTTCATGGCCTGCATTGCCCATGTGACCATCTTTGTAGTTCCATTTTGCTTCCACGCTAAAACCGATTTGGTTATCGAAACGGTGAGAAACGTAAATACGATCTCGATGTTCGTCACCATCACGATCAGGCACATATTCATGACGAATATCCACCGATGCGGCAGCCGCTAAACCAGAAGTCATTGCAAGTAAGAGTGCAGAAGTAAGGTATCTAACTTTCATTTTGAAACACCATTTTATTTTATAATAAATCTTGTTTTAATATATTCATTATTACGTACTGATAAAGTCCTTATCGGTATTTTTGTGATCTTTAAAACGGTGTTTTAATTTTTTCGTGAGCTATGACACATGACTTTATTGGATTCGATGATCGTAATGATCTATCTGCTCTTTATTGGGATCGCTGCGTGGCTATTTCGCCGCTTTTCCACCTCGTCGAACGACTTCCTTCAAGGTGGAGGAACCATGATGTGGTGGATGGCTGGCGCGACTGCATTCATGACGCAATTTTCAGCGTGGACGTTTACGGGTGCCGCAGCCAAAGCGTATGAAGATGGCATCAGCGTGATGTTCATCTTTTGGGGAAATGCGTTGGGATTTTTCGTCGCGGCAGCTTTTTTTGCGCGTCGCTATCGAAGGTTACGCGTAGAAACCGCCATGGAAGTGATTCGAGTGCGGTTTGGCCACACATCAGAACAGCTATTCACATGGTTAAGCTTTCCGCTGACTTTGATCGCCTGTGCTATTTGGATGAACGGATTGGCGTCTTTTTTCTCTGCCGTTTTTGCCATTGAGATGTCGACCACCATTCTCGCTATGGGGGTGATCGTCACTTTGATCGCCGTGAGCGGAGGCGCGTGGACGGTGTCTGTGACGAATGTGATTCAATTAATTTTGCTGATCGCCATTACTCTAGTGATCGGCTATACCGCACTGCAACGCTTTGACTCACCAAGCGAAGTATTTGCGCACGCCACGCCAATTTATGGTGAACAGATCAGGATGCCGTCTCTGTTTGTGATGTGGGCAATCGCCATGCTGCTGCAACAAACCATGAGTAATAACCACACCTTGAGCTGCTATCGCTTTCTGACCACCGCCAACGATAAAGACGCCACCAAGGCCGCATTCGTTGCTGGTGTGCTGTTTGTTTTTGCACCTGTACTGTGGTTTATGCCAGCGTGGTTCGTGGCAGCGCAAAACATCGATTTACTGGCGATCTATCCTGCACTAGAGCAGAGTGCGAACAACGCCGCTTATCTTTACTACATCCAACATTACATGCCTCAAGGTTTACTCGGATTGGTGATGGTGGCATTGGTGGCCGCGACCATTGCGCCGCTTTCATCAGCACACAACCGCAACGCTGGCATTGTGGTCAAAAGCCTCTACCAAGTGTGGTTCAACCCAAATGCTACCAGTCGTCAGCAGTTGATGGTTGGAAAAATTGCGACGGTAGTATCTGGCGTATTAGCCACGGCCACAGCTTTGCTGCTGGCGTCTGTTGAGTCTTACAGCTTGTTCGACATGATGATTGTGTTCGCGGCGTTCATTCAGATGCCAATCAACATCCCATCTCTGCTTGCACTCGTCAGTTTGAAAACACCAAACTGGTCGGGGTGGGCCACCGTTATGGTCGGATGCGCAGTATCACTCTTTATGATGTTTATCTTTGATGTACAGTGGCTCTCTTCCTTGCCATTAACGCCAAGAGAAAGCAAAGACCTGTCCGTGGTCGCAACGCTTGCCGTTCATTTACTGGTGACTGGAGGCTTCTTCCTGTTTACGCGGGTCTTTTATGCCAAAGAGTCACCATCAATCCAGCAAAGTCGCACTGCACTTGCGATTCAACTAGCCACACCGATCAGCGACGAGGAGCTGTCCCCTATCAATCATAAGCAAGGACTTTATGTCGGCTCCATCACAGCGTTGGCGGGCATGTTACTGATTCTTGCCGGCGTCGTGTTAACGGGCTCTTCTCAATCCATCTTTGTCGCAATTGGCTGCATTGTGTTGCTGTTTAGCTTGTTCCTACTACAACCTACCCAGCACTCTAAACGTACTTGGCAGAAACAAAAAACTAAGTAAGTAAATGGGTAAGTAAACCGTATTGGGCGCGTTGTTTTGTGTCGCGCCTAGTGGAAAGCTGGTTTTTAACTCGCCAAAACTGCACATAAAAAAACGCCTACGGTGGAGCCGCAGGCGTTGGCAAATTGCTCAAAAGATCGTTCGACTATCTACGATAGTTCTCGGCGCTAACCGGGGTGAGGAATTATTCGATAATTCCCGCAACTTCACGAACCAGCTTCGCCAGTTCATCCCATTGCTCGTTGTCAATCAAATCGCCGGGTACCATCCAAGTACCACCACACGCTAAGACTGAAGAAATAGACAAGTAATCTTTAACATTGCTTGGGCTCACGCCACCGGTTGGCATGAATTTTACAGGATAAACCGCAGATAATGCTTTTAGCATCGCGACGCCGCCTGACGGTTCTGCTGGGAAAAACTTCAGCGTACGCAGACCCATTTCCATTGCTTGTTCAACCAAGCTTGGGTTGTTGACACCAGGGACGATGGTCACGTTACGCTGTTGGCAGTATTTCACTGTAGTTGGGTTGAAACCTGGGCTCACAATAAAGTCCACGCCCGCATCAATCGCTTCATCCACTTGCGCGCTTGTCAGCACAGTTCCCGCGCCAATCAACATCTCTGGGTACGCTTCGCGCATGTTTTTGATCGCTAAAGCGGCATCCTCAGTACGGAACGTCACTTCAGCACATGGCAGGCCATTTTCAATCAGCACCTGTGCCAATTTCACTGCCTTGCCTGCGTCTTTGATCGCGATAACAGGGACTACTTTAATTTCTGAAAGTTGTTGGTTCAGATCTTTCATTTCATCGTTCCTTAAATAGTTGGCATCGCTTGGCTTGGAATGATCGCGCCGCGATGTTGAATAACTGTGCCAGCCACTTTGTGCCCAGCAAGCGCAGACTCAGCAACGTCTCCGCCTAAAATTCGTTTTGCAAGATAACCCGCACTAAAAGAATCACCCGCCGCCGTGGTATCCACCACAGCATCAACCTTCAAGGCCGCAACGGTGTGTTGTTGATCTTGCGTCACAACAAAGCAGTCGTCCGCGCCACGTTTCACAATGATCTCTTTAACGCCAAAGTTTTTCGTGCGGCTGATCGCTTCATCTTCGTGCTTATCTCCCCACAGCATGACCTCGTCATCGAAGGTCAAAAATGCCATGTCGGTGACGCTGAGGATCTTTGAGTAAAAATCACGAGCTTGCTCGATGTTAGGCCAAAGCTTAGGACGGAAGTTGTTATCGAATGCGATTTTCACACCTTCTTTACGGCACATTGTTAGCAGCTCAATCAACATCTGACGACAATCGTCCGAGATGATCGCCAAGCTAATGCCACTCAGGTAGATCATTTGATGCTGGCAAAGATCTTTCACCAACGACAACAATGCTCGTTCACGCAACCAGTATTTTGCTGCCGCATCATTACGCCAGTAAAAGAAGCTACGCTCGCCATCTTCGGCGGTTTCAATCGCGTAAATGCCTGGCAATTTATCTTCAGAAAGGTAGACCATGTCCGTATTGATCCCCTCTTCACGCCATGCCGTTAGCATTTCACGACTAAACGGATCATGCCCTAATCCCGTCACATACGAAGTTTCGACCCCGTGTTGTTTGGTTAAACGAGAAAGGT
Organism: Vibrio sp. VP6; assembly: GCF_028823755.1. Taxonomy (NCBI): domain Bacteria; kingdom Pseudomonadati; phylum Pseudomonadota; class Gammaproteobacteria; order Vibrionales; family Vibrionaceae; genus Vibrio; species Vibrio sp. VP6. The sequence continues at coordinate 235 of NZ_JAPEID010000032.1, read as the reverse complement.
ACACCGCGGTATTGAGCGTATCACCGCCAAAACCTTGCTGTAGCACGCCGTCATGTTTTTTAAGCTCCACCATACATTCGCCGATGATGGCGACACGACTGATTGGGTTCATGGGAAGTCTCCTCAGTATTTGATGCCGCCATTATTGCAATTACAAAACCAGTTAACAATAAAAATAAAACGACGGTTCATTTATTTCGTGAACTTGATCTATCTGCGTGCTTTCTCGGCCAGA
>NZ_JAPEID010000031.1:0-63862 GCF_028823755.1 Vibrio sp. VP6 | reverse complement strand
CGGAGTCGAACCGAGGTCCACGGATTTGCAATCCGCTGCATAGCCACTCTGCCAAGGCGCCTCATTTGTGAAGTAAGCATCGCTTTTTCACCACCCTTTCAAGCCGTGCTCTCTTGGGTACGGGATGCATTCTACGGATTCGAGCGATCGAGTCAACACTATTTTTATTTTTTTAAATCGTTTGACCAGATTTTGTGCGAAAGACTGTGGATTGATTAGTTTTAATACGAAAACATGACCAATTACACTTGTTTATCTTGAGTTTATGGCTACTCAGCACCCGCTGCTACGGTAGGTTCTCGCCATTTCAAGTAGAGATAATTGGACAATTACAAATCTAACAAACACCGACTGAACAAAAAACAAGATTAAGATCACATTTCTATTTTTAGAAAGTCATTCGAAATGCACAAAAAAAGCAGGCATAGCGACCTGCTTTCTTAATCTCGTTTAGTGATGTTCTTCGTTCAGCAAATCATCTTTTGCTGCTGCAAGATACTGAACCATCGACCAATATGTTAGGAATGTAGCGACGTACAGAGCGGCAAAGCCTAGCCAAACCATCCATTCGTCATAGCGCCAAATCAGAACCCATAATGCAAACATCTGAGAAACTGTTTTTACTTTACCAACCCAGGATACAGCGACACTTGCGCGTTTACCGATTTCAGCCATCCATTCACGCAATGCAGAGATGATAATCTCTCGCGCAATCATGGTTACAGCAGGGATAGTTACCCAAATGGTGTGGTAGTGCTCTGTAATCAAAATCAACGCTGTCGCAACCAGTACTTTATCAGCGACTGGATCGATAAACGCACCAAACCTTGAAGTTTGGCCAAGTTTACGAGCTAGCATGCCATCTAACCAGTCGGTAAAACCTGCAACCCAGAACACCATTGCTGCCGCAAAGGGAGCCCAAGAATAAGGCAGATAGAAGACAACCACGAATACAGGGATTAAGAACAGTCTAAGAAGGGACAGAATGTTCGGGATATTCAAACGCATTTTATTATTCTCTTACACATTGCGTGTTTATGTTGCTGGATTTTCCTTATTGTTTCAATGCTTGGAAAATAATTTCTGCTAAAGAGTGACTAATTCCCGGCACTTTGGCGATTTCTTCAACACTTGCGCGCTTAAGTTCCTGCAATCCACCCATGTATTTCAATAAAGCTTGGCGTCGTTTTGGCCCAACACCTTCAATCCCCTCCAACACACTTGTACGTCGAGTTTTACCACGTTTCGCTCTGTGACCCGCAATCGCATGATTATGACTCTCATCGCGAATATGTTGAATCAAGTGTAGCGCTGGAGCATCACTTGGTAAGTTGAACTCTTCGCCATCAACCGTAATTAAGGTTTCAAGGCCAGGTTTACGTGTTACACCTTTGGCAATACCAATCATGATTGGTCGCTTAGGCCAATCTCCCCAATACTGGGCGATGATTTCATGCGCACGATTTAACTGACCTTTACCACCATCAATAAAGATGATGTCAGGGATTTTTTCTACGTCCAACTGCTTTGAGTAGCGCCGCTCTAACGCCTGCCCCATCGCTGCATAATCATCGCCACCCGTGATTCCAGTAATGTTATAGCGTCGGTATTCTTGCTTTACCGGACCTTCGTTGTTGAAGACCACACATGATGCGATAGTGCTCTCGCCCATCGTATGGGAAATATCAAAACACTCCATCCTCATAATAGACTCCATTCCCAACGTCTCGCGAAGTGCTTTGAAACGTTGGTTGATCGTCATCTTATGGTTGATTTTTGTCGTGATAGCCGTAAGTGCATTGGTATTAGACAGCTTAAGATATCTCCCTCTCGCACCAGTCGGAGAAGTATGAAAATGAACCTTACGCCCTGCGACTTCACTCAGTGCTTTTTGAATAGGTTCGAGATCGTCGGCCAACTCTTGGTTCAGTATTATTCGAGATGGGATTGTTCGCGCCTCATTGTGGCTCAGGTAGTACTGAGTCAAAAAGCTATCGAATACCTCTTGTTGGCTCGTGTTTTGAGGAATCTTAGGGAAATGACTGCGACTGCCTAACACTTTACCCTGACGAATCATCAATATGTGGATACAAGCGATGCCGTTCTCTTGCGCAAAACCCAGCACATCCATATCGTCCATGCTGTCTTCCGATACATATTGCTGTTCTTGGACTCGTCTTATCGCTTGTATCTGATCACGAAACTTTGCCGCGTCTTCAAACCGAAGTTGCTGACTTGCAACCTCCATTTTCTCTATCAACTGCTTCAGTACTTGCTGATCTTTACCTTGCAGAAATAGACGGACGAAACCCACCAGCTCTGCATACTCTTCATCTGAGATAATCGAGCTCACACACGGGCCAGCGCAACGACCAATTTGATACATCAAGCAAGGGCGCGTTCGATTGGAGTAAACCGTATCTTCACACTGTCTAACAGGAAATATTTTTTGCAGCAAGTGCAGCGTTTCTCGTACCGCCCCAGAGTCAGGGTAAGGACCAAAATACTCGCCTTTGCGCTTCTTGGCCCCACGATGCATCGACAATCTCGGATGTTTATGACCGCTAATGAATATATAAGGGTACGATTTATCATCACGCAGAAGCACGTTATATTTCGGCAAATACTGCTTGATGTAATTGTGTTCAAGAATCAGCGCTTCTGTCTCGGTATGCGTCACCGTGACATCTATTTTGGCAATATTGCTCACCAAAGCGCGTGTTTTTTCACTGTCGACTTTTTTGCGAAAGTAACTAGAAAGGCGTTTTTGAAGATCTTTGGCTTTACCGACGTAAATGACAACAGCATCGGCGTTGTACATGCGGTACACGCCGGGCTGATGAGTTACTGTCTTGAGAAAGGAAGCCGAATCGAAAGGAGGATTCACACTAAAGGGTCTCGGTGTCCAGCATTCCGTGGCGAATCGCTAAGTGTGTTAACTCAACGTCACCATTAATGTCCAGCTTGCTAAACAGTCGATAGCGGTAGCTGTTGACTGTCTTTGGACTTAAGTTAAGTTGCTCAGAAATATCCGTTACTTTCTGACCTTTCGTGATCATAAGCATGATTTGCAGTTCACGTTCGGACAAATCTTTAAATGGGTTTTCAGAGGCAGGTGAGAACTGGCTCAATGCCATTTGCTGCGCTATCTCTGGAGAGATGTAACGCTGCCCACTATTGACCACACGAATTGCATTTACCATTTCATCCGGCCCTGCACCTTTGGTTAAATAACCAGAAGCACCAGCCTGCATCACTTTGGTTGGAAACGGATTTTCCGTATGAACGGTTAGTACGATGATTTTCACATCTGGATTCACGCGAAGAATTTTCTTGGTGGCTTCCAAGCCGCCAATCCCAGGCATGTTCATGTCCATTAAAACGACGTCAGCATGATTACTGCGACACCATTTCACTGCATCTTCACCGCTGTCAGCTTCTCCTGCTACGTTCATTCCACGGACGTCTTCAATAATACGTCGTATCCCTGTGCGAACCAGCTCGTGATCATCTACAAGGAAAACATTAATCAAACTTGTATCTCCACACTTTTTATTGGCTCTGCACCCACATAACTTTACTAAATGTGGATATCAGTATGACTGCCTATATACTAACGTATTTGGCAAAAAATTGCTTTCTATGAATATGTGCTGAAACGCAAACTTTAGCAAGAACTTATTCATAAACCACTCTATTATTTCAGAGCGTGATGTGCAGAGCCGAAATCTAGGAAAAACTAATTAACAACATTACCCCCAACAAATCAAGTATCTATATCCATATAACCTCGATATATGAGAATCACTTAACTTGCAAACGAGAAAACAACTGGCAGATCTGGTGGTTTAATATACAGAAATCGTTAACTAGAAATCCTTTTTTAAGCCATTTGTAATTGCTAAAAACCTCCGATTAAACAAGCCAGAAGTAACTATGCAGAAGTATCTAATTCCATTTTCTATTACTGGTTATTTTTACAGTCCATAATGTTAGAATGGCGACTTGAAAAATTTATAAGGTTTCTCTCTTTTGAACATCCAACAAGGTTTCCTACTTACTCGCCAAGCACGAGACATCAAAGGCCAAACTCAGATAGAGTTGTGGCTCGCGACAGAAGCAGGTCCGACTCAACTATTGATCAATGGTGAGAAACCCGTGTTCTTCATCGCTCAAGAGTACATTGAGCAAACCCAAAACCTGGCGCTATCGAAAAGTATTCAAGTTGAAATTCGAACTCTTGAACTGAAAACGTTCGAGCATACCCCTCTCGCAGCTTGCTATACGAAAGTAACCAAAGAAGCACTCGTATTACAAGATCTGCTCTCACAGCAAGATATCGTGACTTACGAAGGCGATATACGACTCGCTGACCGCTATCTAATGGAGCGCTTTATTAAAGGGAGTGTGGAGTTTACAGGTCATCAGCAATCGCGAAATGGCTTTCAACGTATCCAGAATGCAAAGTGTCGAAGTGGTGACTATGAGCCTAAGTTGCATGTCGTTTCGCTAGACTTGGAGTGTTCAGAAAAAGGCATTCTTTACTCCATCGGCTTGGATAGCCCTCATGACTCTCGAGTCATTATGATTGGAGAACCAGAACCGGCTGAAACAAATGTTCAATGGGTTCAAAATGAAAAAGCACTACTCGAAGCATTGATTGCTTGGTTTAAGTCGTTCGATCCTGATGTTATTGTTGGTTGGAACGTTATCGACTTCGATTTTCGTCTCCTTCATAAACGTGCGGAATGGCACAACATGAAGTTGATGTTGGGTCGCGCCGATCAGCCAAGCTTCTTTCGTAGCTCATCCCAAAGCCAACAGGGGTTTATCTCAATCCCTGGACGTGTAGTACTCGATGGCATCGATACACTAAAAACCGCGACTTATCACTTTCGGTCTTGGTCATTAGAATCGGTTTCACAAGAATTACTCGGTGAAGGCAAAGAGATCCATAACGTGCATGACCGTATGGACGAAATCAATCGCATGTATCGCTCCGATAAGCCTTCACTTGCCAAATACAACCTGCAAGATTGCGTGCTGGTAAACAAAATCTTCGAGCACACTCATCTCCTCGCGTTTGCTATTGAACGGTCGAGGTTGACGGGAGTTGAGTTGGATCGCGTCGGAGGCTCAGTCGCGGCGTTCACCAATCTTTATTTGCCACAAATTCATCGAGCAGGTTACGTCGCACCCAATTTGCACCCTGAAAACTGGATTGCGAGTCCCGGCGGTTACGTAATGGACTCTATCCCTAACCTTTATGACTCAGTTTTAGTGCTGGATTTTAAGAGTCTATATCCCTCTATTATTCGCTCTTTCTTGATCGACCCAATGGGTTTGGTCGAAGGTTTATTACTGGACATTGGTAAGGATGACGATCAAGCCGTGCCGGGCTTTCGTGGTGGTCAGTTTCATCGTTCGAAACACTTTTTGCCAGAGATGATCGAAAAGCTTTGGGCGGCACGAGATGTTGCGAAGAAAAACAACGAGAAAGCCTTTTCTCAAGCCATAAAAATCATCATGAACTCGTTTTATGGCGTATTGGGCTCATCGGGATGTCGTTTCTTTGATACTCGATTAGCTTCCAGTATTACCATGCGTGGGCATGAAATCATGAAGCAAACTAAAGTACTGATTGAAAACAAAGGCTATCAAGTGATTTATGGAGATACAGACTCAACATTTGTCTCTTTGAATGGTTCATACAGCCAAGCGGAAGCGGATGAAGTCGGCAATCACTTGGTTGAATACATAAACTCTTGGTGGCAAGAGCATCTTCGCGCTGAGTACAACCTCACTTCAATGCTTGAAATTGAATATGAAACTCATTACCGCAAGTTTCTGATGCCAACTATTCGTGGCGCGGAAACGGGCTCGAAAAAACGTTATGCGGGTTTAATTGGTGAGGGAGAACAAGAGCGCATTGTATTCAAAGGGCTAGAAAGTGCGCGTACCGACTGGACGCCATTAGCGCAAAAATTCCAAAACACGCTCTATCGAATGGTATTTCACGGCGAAGACCCGAGTGACTATGTGCGTGAAGTAGTAGAAAAAACCAATAAGGGGGAGTTTGATGACCAATTGGTTTATCAAAAGCGACTACGCCGAAAGCTGCATGAGTACCAAAAAAACATCCCACCTCAAGTGCGTGCAGCACGTTTGGCCGACGACATTAATGCCAAGCTTGGCCGACCTTTACAGTATCAAAATCGTGGGCGCATAGAGTATTTGATTACCCTAAATGGCCCTGAGCCTCATGAATACCGTAACAGTCCTATCGACTACCAGCACTACATCGACAAACAGCTAAAGCCTGTTGCAGATGCGATTCTGCCATTTATCGGCACAGACTTTGAAACCCTCTCAGCACCACAGATGGGACTGTTCTAACCAATACGAAACTCAGTCTTTTGGTACTGCTTCACGAGCCAGCCACCGAAAGCATCAATTAGGCCAATGACCGAACGCTTGGGAATTGGCCTTCCAGATAACAATATGCAGAGGCGGTCAATCTCCAGTTTTTTCTCGGGATGATATTGCAAAAACACTTCACCACATTTTATTGGATCATCAAACCAGCGCTTATCGCGATACATCACCAAAGAGTAAGAAGCTCTTAATAACTTTTTAGCGATGACTACCTGCGCACGAACTTGCTCCTCAAGGCTTGTCGCCTGAACAATCTTAGCTCGATACACCGCTAGCCATTCTTCAACATCCATATTCCAGTGCTTAGCAATTTCCCAACTCGGCACATAATCGCCAAAACAATCAGCCAAGTCATCGCCATGCACACAAACACAGCAGTGCTTGAGCATAAAGCCCCAAGTAAAAATGCTATCAAGATTGGCAACTTCGCTAACAAGTGCCGTTCTTATCGCCACTCCCTTGACTTGCGGGTGATTTTGTTGAGCTCGCCACTTTATAGTATTGAGCAGCGTCGCTCGGTTGTTCTCAAACATCGACTTTGTCACCACAACTAAATCCAGGTTGGACTTTCCTGCTACTGCCGTTTTTCGCGCAACACTTCCGTACACATAAACGCTGTGAAGATTTTGCCCTAGACCGCCTTTTAGGCACATCAACACTTCTTTGATTAAAGGAGCAAACTCTGGTTGAAAAGGTTGTTTAGGATCGATAACTGGAAGAGACATGGATTAAAAAGCGCGCTCAAAGTTTGTCAGTAAGATTGGCTTATGATCCCCTAGCCCCTATTCGGAATCAAGCCTAATCAAACGTTTAATCTTGATTCAACAATCACGATGAATTTTGGTGCCACACAACAAACTTAGCGCTATAATCAGCGAGTTTTGCTTAATAAGTATGAATAGGAATATACAATGCCAAAGGCAAGTGAAATCAAAAAAGGCTTCGCAATCGAGTCTAATGGTAAAACTCTTCTAGTTAAAGACATCGAAGTAACGACTCCTGGCGGTCGTGGCGGCGCTAAAATCTACAAAATGCGTTGTACAGATCTAACAACTGGCGCACGCGTAGACGAGCGTTACAAGTCTGATGACGTTGTAGAAACAGTTGAGATGAACAAACGAGCAGTTGTGTACTCATACGCTGACGGCGATGAGCATATCTTTATGGATAACGAAGACTACTCACAGTACACATTCAAACACAATGAAGTTGAAGACGACATGTTGTTCATCAACGAAGACACGCAAGGTATTCACATTATCCTTGTGGACGGTTCTGCTGTAGGTCTTGAACTGCCTTCTTCTGTTGAACTAGTCATCGAAGAAACTGACCCTTCAATCAAAGGCGCTTCAGCTTCTGCTCGTACTAAACCTGCGCGTTTTGCTTCAGGTCTAGTGGTTCAAGTTCCAGAATACATCGCAACTGGTGACCGTGTAGTTATCAACACTGCTGAACGTAAATACATGAGCCGAGCATAAGCATGTCTGATTTGATTTCTTACGACGACGTTATCGACGCAGCGTACGACATCTTCCTTGAAATGGCTCCAGACAATCTAGAGCCAGCTGATGTCATTCTGTTTACTGCTCAATTTGAAGATCGCGGTGCCGCAGAACTTGTTGAAACTGGTGAAGACTGGGTTGAACATGTGGGCTTTGAGGTCGACAAAGAAGTGTATGCAGAAGTTAGAATCGGCCTAGTAAACGAAGAAAATGACGTACTTGATGACGTATTCGCTCGTATGCTAATCAGCCGAGACCCAGAACATAAGTTCTGCCATATGCTTTGGAAGCGCGACTAACGCTCCTTCTCTTATGAATGAAAACACCAGCCTAGTGCTGGTGTTTTTTTATCTTCAAACATCACCGAATATAGAAAACTGGCCTTTTTGCGTATAAGAAAAAGGCCTGCCAATTGGCAAGCCTTTCTGATTTTCGTTTTTCGCTCTCGATTAACGATGCTTGTTGCGTGCACCTTGTTCGCCAGCATTTTTCTTTGGCTTACGACGAGCAGGATTGTTGCTGCGACCTTTAGACGTGCTTACACGTTCTTCATGGCGCTTAACCGCGCGGCGGATTTTTTGGCTGCGAGCACGTTCACGCTTACGTGACGTATTATCCTTGCTCAAATCTAGCATGGTTTCTTTCTCTGGGCGAAGTTCTACAAGCTCACGCAGGTAGTTTACTTCTTTCAGATCCAGTTCCATCCAACCGCCACGAGGCAGTTTTTTGTCTAGGAAGATATCACCGTAACGAACACGTTTCAGACGGCTAACGGTACACTCTTGAGATTCCCATAGACGACGAACTTCACGGTTACGACCTTCGTTGATCACTACGTAGAAAGTGTGGTTCATACCTTCACCACCCGCATAGACAACGTCTTCAAAGCGAGCTAAACCGTCTTCCAGTTCAACCCCTTTTACTAGATTACGAACTTTTTGTTCGGTTACTTCACCAAACACACGCACTAGGTATTCACGCTCAACTTGGCGACTTGGGTGCATTAGACGGTTTGCTAATTCACCATCAGTAGTGAAAAGTAGCAGACCAGACGTGTTTGCATCCAAACGACCAACAGAGATCCAACGAGAGCCACGAATTTTTGGCAGACGATCGAAAACCGTGCGACGGCCTTCTGGGTCATGACGAGTACACAGCTCACCCTCAGGCTTGTAGTACGCAAGTACACGACAGATCACTTCTTCTTGAACCTTTGCAGATACAATGTGACCATCGATACGAACTACACTGCTCTCATCTTCCAGTCTTTCACCAAGTTTAGCGACCACACCGTTCACGCTTACGCGTCCGGATTTAATTAACGATTCGATCTCACGACGAGAACCGTGTCCAGCACGTGCTAATACTTTTTGTAACTTTTCGCTCATTTATCTACCTATGTGTCGTCTTCACAGACGTCGAGACCAGAATTGGCCTTCATTGTGCAAGTTACCCATGTAGATGGGATTTTTTCGGTCGGTCATTATACGCGATTCTTGCATTTAATGTAAGTGAAATCCTGCCAATTCTCCGCCCACAATTTACCGTTCAAGACAAACTCTCGGCCCAACTTTTGTCCTACTAAGTATGAGATATTCCCATGCAGAATCGAACTATTATGGGTCGTTCCTATCCTCTTTCAAACGGTCTCAGCTGATAAAATTGTCAGGGTTATAACAACAATAACCCATTTAGCTTGCTGGCTATGGTAATCAGATAAAAGGAATAAAAAATGTCTAAGACAAATCTTGACCTAAATTGGATTTTTGGCACATCCGGAGATGACGATTTAACAGGAACAAAAGGCTCTGAAACCACCGACATCTTTTTCGGATTTGGCGGTAACGATAAGTTTGTAGGTTACGGCGGCAATGATTATATTTTTGGCGGCTGGGGAGACGACACTCTGCTAGGCGGTCGTGGCAACGATTTTATTTCTGGCGGTTTTGGGAATGACTTCATCTCAGGTGGTCTAGGGAATGATTCATTGTTCGGTGGATGCGGTGATGATGTTATTTTCGACTATTCAGGCAACAACTTCCTCAGTGGGGGCTGGGGTAACGATACGCTTGTGATCGGCGATGGCGAGTCAGTGTTGAGCGGGGGCTGTGGTGACGACACATTTGTCTTTACCAACCGTCTGGCGATTGGCGTTCCTGATCAGCCGGTATCCTCCAATGACATTGAGATAGAAGCCGATGTTCTCGACTTTAATATCTTCCACGACAAACTGGTCTTTGATTTGGGTAAAGATACAGATGGAGATGGCATTCGAGATACTTTCCTAGATTCAGCGGATGATCTGACCCTTAGCTACAACGAATGTGGTTGGGCAGTATTCTCTAGCGAAGAATACAACGTAGAAGTCACGCTAAATGGCGTTAATTCAGCTTACATAAACTATGCTGAACACCACGGTATCGACATTTTCGAATTCGCATAAGCCATCTTTATTCGGCGTAAACACTGCTCAAGTATAAATAATGAAAAAGGAGGCTGATAGCCTCCTTTTGTTTATGTTGATATTTCAACTTATTCGAATGGTGATGGATCACCAGAACCAATTCGAACCACTTCTGGATCACCTTCGCTGAAGTCAATCACTGTAGTAGGTTGCTCACCTAAGTAACCACCATTCAGAATCACATCAACTGCATGTTCAAGTTTGTCGCGGATATCTTCCGGATCAGACTCTGTCACATCGCTACCAGGCAGAATCAATGACGTTGACATCAATGGCTCACCCAGTGCTTCGAGAAGATCCAATGCGATTTGGTTATTTGGCACACGAATACCGATAGTCTTACGTTTCGCATTCATCAAGCGACGAGGAACTTCCTTCGTACCTTTGAAGATGAACGTGTAAGGACCAGGAGTGTTGTTTTTCAGTAGTCGAAATGCTCCGTTGTCCACGCGCGCATACAGAGAAATTTCTGACAAATCGCGACACAACAACGTGAAGTTGTGCTTATCATCTAAGCGACGAATCTGACAAATGCGCTCTAGCGCTTGTTTGTTCTCCAATTGGCAACCAAGTGCATACCCTGAATCTGTCGGGTAAACCACGACACCGCCATTACGAATGATTGCTACTGCTTGATTGATCAAGCGAGCCTGTGGGTTTTCTGGATGAACGTAAAAAAACTGGCTCATTGTAATTCCTCATTATCGAGCCTCTCGGCTCTATATTTTTGTGGAGCTTGAATGCCGTCTTGTTGAGCATTATACCCAAGTCATTCTCGCTGAAACTAACGTCTTGACGTTACTTGGATACATCCAACGAAGGATCGATGCCCCAATCTTTCCAAACGGGTTCAACACCTGCAGGTAACCACAGGTTTCTGCCTAATTCCATCCAAGGAGATGGATAGTGAAAATCGCTGCCTTGAGAGGCTAATAGTTTGTATTGTATAGCATAATCAGCCAAGTTGCGTCTTTCTTGTTGTGCTTGCTGCGGTTGAGCAACTTCCATTGCATCTCCGTTAGCCTCAACAAACGCAGCTAGAAGACGCTTAATCCACTTTGCTGTCAACTGATATCTGCCCGGATGCGCCAATACCGCTTTACCACCAGCGGCATGGATAGCATCGACAGCCTCTTTCATTGAACACCAATTTGGCGGTACATAACCTGGGTTATTGCGAGTGAGATACTTTTTGAACACCATTTGCATGGTTTTCGCATAACCATTATCAACTAACCACTTAGCAAAGTGAGCTCGGGTAATCGGCGCGTCACCAGCCAGTTGCTGAACTTCTTCTAACACCCCTTCACGAGTGGCCTTTTGCAGACGAGAAGCGATCAGCTCAGAACGAGCCACACGATGTTGCTTTTGTTGCTCAATCAATGCCGCTAATGCAGGATTTTCAGGATCAATATTCAAACCAACGATATGGATATCTTTATTCTGCCAAACGGTTGATATTTCAATACCGTTAATGATTTTTATCGGCAAGTCGTTCTCTTCAACGTATTGTTTGGCACGCGCTAAACCGTCAACCGTGTCGTGATCTGTAATCGCCAAAACCTCGATATCAAAACCCAGTGCCCTATCCACTAAATCTTTCGGTTCTAATCGACCATCGGACGCCGTGGTGTGACTATGTAAATCAATTCTCATATTTTTGTCGTTTTAATGCTGTTTTGGGGTTGACTTTTTACTCTCGCACTAGTTAACTAGTACACAAATACAAAGCACGTAATTTAAGGCTCACTATGTTACAAGAATTTAACCAGAACCAAAAAGCGAAAGTTGCTGTTTGTCTTAATAAGACAAACTCAGCAGATCTTGCTTGGTGGCGCACTTGGACAAGTTCTTGGTGGGCTAACGTGTACTTCTAGTTTAGAAAAACAAACGTCATAAAGCCCGCTACTCAAGCGGGCTTTTTATTTTGTCGCCCAACTCACATTCAACTGCCTAAACATTAATCGGATATGACCAACTCTTGATTGGGAGAACGTTTGCTTTATGCGACTATGTACTGCAGGACGATTAAAACAGCTACAAGGAGGTCTTGTGAACAAGGCCATTGAAATTAAGAAACTTGGACAACTGGAAGTATTAAAAGCTTCTGTTCCTTACACTCAAGACCCAACCCGTCTGTTCCATACTATTTGTGAGAACAAAACGGATAGCTTGCTTTTAGAATCGGCTGAAATTGATTCTAAACAGAATCTCAAATCGCTGTTAATCGTAGATTCTGCGGTTCGCATCGTTTGTTATGGACATACCGTCAGCTTTCATGCTCTAACGGAGAACGGCAAAAACCTACTGACGCATTTGAATCAAAACGTACGTGGCGAAGTCGCAAGCCAATTTGACGGCGAAACACTGACTTTAGAATTCATCCAACCATGCGATACGATTGATGAAGATTCTCGTCTACGAGAAGCCTCTTCTTTTGATGCGCTTCGTTTGGTACAGCACAGTTTTGATCTTTCTTCGCAAGACAAACATGCAATTTTCCTTGGTGGCCTATTTGCGTATGACTTGGTGGCGAACTTCGAACCATTAGGAGACGCGGTAGCAACAAACCAGTGTCCAGATTACGTCTTCTATGTTGCGGAAACATTACTGGTTGTAGATCACCAAACAGAATCCTGCCAACTGCAAGCAACATTGTTCGTTGACGGCTCGCAAAAAGCAGCGCTAGAAAGTCGAATCGAAGATATCCGAGCTCAATGCACATCGCCAAAGCGTCTTCCAGACGCAACGCAAGTGGCCAATATCACAGCTCAACCAAGCGTTTCGGATCAAGATTTCTGTCAAATCGTCCGTGATCTAAAAGAATTCGTGGTAAAAGGCGATATTTTCCAAGTAGTTCCTTCTCGTCGATTCACATTGCCTTGCCCTTCTCCGCTAGCAGCTTACAAAGAGCTAAAGCAAAGCAACCCAAGCCCTTACATGTTCTACATGCAAGATGAGCTGTTCACTTTGTTTGGTGCGTCTCCAGAAAGTGCCTTGAAGTATGAAACCGACACCAACCAAATAGAAATCTACCCAATTGCGGGGACTCGCCGTCGCGGTAAACGTCCAAATGGCGAAATCGATTTTGATTTAGATAGCCGTATTGAACTTGAACTGCGTAGCGACAAAAAAGAGAACGCTGAACATATGATGTTGGTAGACCTAGCTCGTAATGATGTAGCGCGCATCTCGCAAGCTGGTACTCGTCATGTTGCCGATCTCCTTAAAGTTGACCGTTACAGCCATGTTATGCACTTGGTGTCCCGCGTGGTTGGCCAGTTGCGCGATGACCTTGATGCTTTGCACGCTTACCAAGCTTGTATGAACATGGGCACGTTAACTGGGGCGCCAAAGATTCGTGCAATGCAACTGATTCGCGATGTTGAAGGTGCTCGTCGTGGCAGCTATGGCGGAGCGGTAGGCTACCTGACAGGAGAAGGCACGCTCGACACTTGTATCGTGATTCGCTCGGCTTACGTGGAAAACGGCATTGCTCAAGTACAAGCAGGTGCAGGCGTGGTATTCGATTCTGACCCTCAAGCGGAAGCCGATGAAACACGCGGAAAAGCTCAAGCGGTTATCTCTGCTATTCAAGCAGCGCATTCTCAACCTGCGAACAAGGAGTAGCAGACATGGCGAACATCGTATTCATCGATAACTTTGACTCGTTCACCTATAACCTTGTGGACCAATTCCGCTCATTAGGTCACTCAGTCAAAATTTATCGTAACCACATTCCGGCAGAAACCATCGAACAAGCAATAAACGAGCTCGAAAAACCCGTCGTTCTGCTATCACCGGGGCCAGGTGCGCCATCAGAAGCTGGTTCGATGCCAGAGCTGATTCAACGAATGAAAGGCAAAGTGCCAATGATTGGTATTTGTCTTGGTCACCAAGCGATTGTTGAAGCATATGGCGGCACTGTCGCTGGCGCTGGTGAAATCATCCACGGCAAAGTGTCGATGATGGAGCACCAAGACCACGCAATTTATCAAAATCTGCCCTCGCCACTTGCAATTGCGCGTTATCACTCTTTAGTGGCGACAAAGGTACCAGACAGCCTGACCATCACTGCCGAAGTCGACAATTTGGTCATGTCTGTTGTGCACGAACAAGATAAAGTTTGCGGATTTCAGTTCCACCCAGAGTCAATAATGACGACTTACGGCGCAACCTTGTTGGGCAACGCGATTGAATGGGCGCTTGAGAAAGATAACGCATAAGGAAATGGGGAGAGAAACTATGGAAGCAATCATCAACAAACTGTACGAACAGCAATCACTGACTCAAGAAGAAAGCCAACAGCTATTCGACATTATTATTCACGGCGAGCTTGATCCAATTTTAATGGCATCGGCATTAACAGCATTAAAGATCAAAGGCGAAACGCCTGATGAAATTGCCGGTGCAGCAAAAGCCCTACTGGCGAATGCGAACCCGTTCCCTCGTCCTGATTACGACTTTGCAGACATCGTAGGGACAGGGGGCGATGGTCACAATACTATCAATATCTCGACGACGGCCGCCTTTGTTGCAGCAGCATGTGGCCTAAAGGTCGCGAAACACGGCAACCGCAGCGTATCAAGTAAATCCGGCTCTTCTGACTTACTGGACTCGTTTGGCATCAACCTAGCAATGAGTGCTGAAGACACCCGCAAAGCGGTTGACGACATTGGCGTTGCCTTCTTGTTCGCGCCTCAATATCACGGAGGCGTTCGCCACGCGATGCCTGTGCGCCAAACCATGAAAACGCGCACCATTTTCAACATTCTTGGCCCGTTGATTAACCCTGCACGTCCAAACATCGAATTAATGGGCGTCTACAGTGAAGAACTGGTTCGTCCTATCGCAGAAACCATGCTACAAATGGGCATGAAGCGCGCCGCTGTCGTACATGGTAGCGGATTGGATGAAGTGGCCATTCACGGTACAACAACGGTTGCCGAAATCAAAGATGGCAAGATCACCGAATACACGCTGACGCCAGAAGATTTTGGTCTAGAGTCTCACCCGTTAGAAGCCATTAAAGGCGGCGACCCGGAAGAAAACAAAGCAATAATCACCAACATTCTGACGGGTAAAGGTACAGACGCACAATTAGGTGCAGTCGCGGTTAACGTCGCACTTCTAATGCGTTTATTCGGCCACGAAGATTTAAAAGCCAACACGCAGCAAGCGATCGAGGCTATGAACTCAGGCAAAGCTTACCAATTGGTACAGCAACTTGCCGCACACGCTTAAGGAGCAGATGAAGATGACTGACTTCAACACCCAGCAAGCAAACAACTTATCAGAGCACGTCTCAAAAAAAGAAGCAGAAATGGCGGAAGTGCTTGCCAAAATTGTTCGCGATAAATACCAATGGGTAGCAGAGCGAAAAGCATCACAGCATCTGAGCACTTTTCAGTCAGATCTATTGCCGTCGGATCGCAGTTTTTATGATGCATTGAGTGGCGATAAAACCGTATTCATTACAGAATGCAAAAAGGCATCGCCATCAAAAGGCCTTATTCGCAACGACTTCGATTTGGACTACATCGCGTCGGTTTACAACAACTACGCAGACGCGATCTCGGTTCTGACCGATGAAAAATACTTCCAGGGTAGCTTCGATTTTCTGCCTCAAGTTCGCCGACAAGTGAAACAGCCAGTGTTGTGTAAGGACTTCATGGTCGATACCTACCAAGTTTACCTTGCTCGTCATTATGGCGCGGATGCGGTATTGCTCATGCTTTCGGTACTGAATGACGAAGAGTACAAAGCGTTAGAAGAAGCTGCGCACAGCCTAAACATGGGCATTTTAACGGAAGTCAGCAACGAAGAAGAGCTTCACCGCGCAGTTCAGCTTGGAGCTAAAGTTATCGGAATAAACAACCGCAACTTGCGCGACTTAACAACGGATTTAAACCGAACTAAAGCGCTTGCGCCAACCATTCGTAAGCTTGCACCAAACGCAACGGTTATTTCAGAGTCTGGCATTTACACTCATCAACAAGTTCGTGACTTAGCAGAATATGCAGACGGCTTTTTGATTGGCAGCTCGCTAATGGCGGAAGACAACTTAGAACTTGCGGTTCGTAAAGTAACGCTAGGTGAAAATAAGGTTTGCGGTCTGACTCACCCAGATGATGCGGCAAAAGCGTATCAAGCAGGCGCAGTATTTGGTGGTCTGATTTTCGTTGAGAAATCAAAACGAGCGGTCGATTTTGAAAGTGCTCGCCTAACCATGAGCGGCGCGCCACTTAATTATGTTGGCGTGTTCCAAAATCACGACGTTGATTATGTCGCCTCAATCGTAACGTCGTTGGGTTTAAAAGCCGTGCAGTTACATGGGCAAGAAGATCAAGAGTACGTCAACCAGCTCAAAACAGAACTACCCGTTGGCGTCGAGATTTGGAAAGCCTACGGCGTGGCGGATACAAAGCCATCCTTGCTCGCAGACAACATTGACCGTCACCTACTGGATGCTCAAGTTGGTACTCAAACTGGCGGCACAGGCCACGTGTTCGACTGGTCTTTGATCGGCGATCCAAGTCAAATCATGCTGGCAGGTGGACTGTCGCCTGAAAATGCACAGCAAGCAGCAAAATTAGGCTGCTTGGGATTAGATTTAAACTCTGGAGTAGAAAGCGCACCGGGGAAAAAAGATTCACAGAAGTTGCAAGCCGCATTTCACGCTATTCGCAACTACTAAAGTTATTCGCAGTTATAAAAATACGAGAAGGATTATCAAAATGGCAAAACTGAATGCCTACTTTGGCGAATATGGCGGTCAATACGTTCCGCAAATTCTAGTTCCAGCACTTGAGCAACTAGAGCAAGCGTTTATTGACGCGCAAGAAGATCCAGAATTCCGCAGCGAGTTCATGACGCTCCTTCAAGAGTACGCTGGTCGCCCAACAGCACTGACTCTAACTCGTAACCTAACCAAAGGCACAAAAACAAAATTGTACCTAAAACGTGAAGATCTGCTTCACGGCGGCGCACACAAAACCAACCAAGTACTTGGTCAGGCGCTACTAGCGAAGCGCATGGGTAAACACGAAATCATCGCAGAAACAGGCGCAGGTCAACACGGTGTAGCAACTGCACTTGCGTGTGCACTACTTGGCCTCAAGTGTCGAGTTTACATGGGTGCAAAAGACGTTGAACGTCAAAGCCCGAACGTGTTCCGCATGAAACTAATGGGGGCAGAAGTGATTCCTGTCCATTCAGGCTCTGCAACACTTAAAGATGCTTGTAATGAAGCACTGCGTGATTGGTCAGGCAGCTACGAAGACGCACACTACCTTCTCGGTACAGCTGCAGGCCCTCACCCATTCCCGACTATTGTGCGTGAGTTCCAACGCATGATTGGTGAAGAAACTAAAAACCAAATTCTGGCGCGTGAAGGTCGCCTACCTGATGCTGTTATCGCCTGTGTGGGTGGTGGCTCAAACGCGATTGGTATGTTTGCAGATTTTATCGAAGAAGAAAGCGTTCGCCTGATTGGCGTGGAGCCAGCAGGTAAAGGCATCGATACAGATCAACACGGTGCGCCACTTAAGCATGGTAAAACAGGTATCTTCTTTGGTATGAAGGCACCATTAATGCAAGATGAGAATGGTCAGGTTGAAGAGTCTTACTCTGTTTCAGCAGGTCTAGACTTCCCTTCTGTTGGTCCACAGCACGCACACCTTAACGCTATCGGTCGCGCTGAATACGACAACGTAACGGATGATGAAGCATTAGAAGCATTCCAAGAACTAGCTCGCAGCGAAGGCATCATTCCTGCACTTGAATCTTCTCATGCTCTGGCACATGCACTGCGTATGGCTCGTGAGAATCCTGAAAAAGAGCAATTACTGGTTGTTAACCTATCTGGTCGAGGTGACAAAGATATCTTCACCGTACACGCCATCTTAGAAGAAAAAGGAGTAATCTAATGAGCCGTTATGAGAAGATGTTTGCACGCCTAAACGAGAAAAACCAAGGCGCATTTGTACCATTCGTGACGGTTTGTGATCCAAACGCCGAGCAATCGTACAAGATCATGGAAACACTGGTTGAATCTGGCGCTGATGCGCTTGAACTTGGTATTCCGTTCTCAGACCCATTGGCGGACGGCCCAACAATTCAAGGTGCCAACATTCGAGC
The DNA here is from genome assembly GCF_028823755.1 of Vibrio sp. VP6. Classification (NCBI taxonomy): domain Bacteria; kingdom Pseudomonadati; phylum Pseudomonadota; class Gammaproteobacteria; order Vibrionales; family Vibrionaceae; genus Vibrio; species Vibrio sp. VP6. The sequence goes on along the minus strand of NZ_JAPEID010000031.1, from coordinate 45,322 downwards.
GTTAGATTCGGGTGCAACTCCGGATATCTGTTTTGAGCAAATCGGCAAAATTCGAGCAAAGTACCCAGACCTGCCAATTGGTCTATTGATGTACGCCAACCTTGTATACTCACGCGGTATTGAGAGCTTCTACGAGCGCTGTGCAAAAGCAGGCATCGATTCCGTTCTCATTGCAGACGTTCCGACTAACGAAAGCGCAGAGTTCGTAGCCGCGGCAGAGAAATTTGGAATCCACCCAATCTTTATCGCACCCCCAACGGCAAGTGACGAGACGCTAAAACAAGTTTCTGAATTAGGCGGCGGCTACACTTACCTGCTTTCGCGCGCGGGTGTGACGGGTGCAGAAACCAAAGCTAACATGCCAGTTGACCACATGCTTGAAAAGCTAAACCAGTTTGATGCACCACCAGCGTTACTTGGTTTCGGCATTTCTGAACCAGCACAAGTAAAACAAGCCATTGAAGCGGGTGCTGCAGGTGCAATTTCGGGTTCAGCAGTCGTAAAAATCATCGAAACACACGTAGAGCAACCGCAAATCATGCTCGATAAGCTTAGTGAATTTGTCTCAGCAATGAAAGCGGCAACTCAAAAGTAACCGACACCACAAGCTAAACACAGCAAACGCCCATTAATTATCGTTAATGGGCGTTTTTTCTATCAACTTGATTGCAAACCTCGCAATGCTCTCACTTCCAACCGTCTTTTAAAGAAGCGAATCCATAAAGTGATAACATGCCATTGTTCAAACCTGTTTTGTAAGGTACTGACATGGAAGATATCAAATCGTTGTTGCTGCAATGCCCTGTTTTAGCCGGTTTGCCAGTGGAAGGAATAAACGAAGCAGTACAAATCGTTCGCGCACGATACTTCGACGAGAAAGCACTCATTTGCAGTAAAGGCGCGCAGCACTCTTCATTGATGGTGATCGCCAAAGGATCTGTACGCGTTAACTCGATAAGTTCCAAAGGAAAAGAAGTCACCTTGATGATTTTCGAAGCCGGAGGATGGTTTGGCGACAATGTATTTTCACCCGGCATGCCACGCATTTTCGGAGCAACAGCTCATACCGACGTAACCCTATTAGAGCTACCTGGCGATAAATTTCGGCAGTTGTTAGCCAAATATCCACAAAGCTACCCTGTGATTCTGGATTTGCTCAGCCGCAGATTATGGTCAGCTATTTCCGTTATCGAAGACGACGCCATTCGCGGTATAGAAGAGAGGATCGGCAGACGATTATTGCTTCTGGCAGAATATCAACATAACCGTCCTATAAGTGCCCAGTCTTGTGTAGTGAAAGTGACTCGTGAGCACATCGCCAACATGATGGGGCTAACACGACAAAGTGTTCATAAGGTACTAAAGAAATTGGAAAACTCGAACGTTCTTAGGCTGCAATACGGCAGTATTACCATATTGAATCCGCTGAAAATGGAAGCGTATCTCAAACAGTTGGAATAGTTGTAGATGCAAACACGTCTTTGGTCTAACCGGCGTACTCAGCCAAAAAGACCACCAGCCAATGCCATGTAGATCAAACAAAAAGCCAGCGAGAGCTTCGCTGGCTTTGACATCATACTTATGCGACTTCGAGTTCCGATTTTAGCTCTCTCTTTAAGATCTTACCCGTAGCACTCATCGGTAACTGTTCACGAATTTCGACAAACCTTGGGTATTTGAAATTGGCTAACTGCTCTCGCCCCCATAATTGCAGCTCATCGGCTTCGACAAATTGATTCGGTTTTAATACCACATAGGCTTTGATCTCTTCGCCATATTCTTGATGCGGAATACCTATCACGGCCACCATCGCTACCGCAGGATGCGTCATGAATACTTCTTCAATCTCACGAGGATACACATTGAAGCCTCCTCGAATGATCAGGTCTTTAATCCTGTCGACAATAAACAGATTACCCGACTCATCAAATCGCCCGACGTCACCGGTATGGAACCAACCACTTTGCAACACCGATTCCGTCACTTCTGGGCGATCAAGATAACCTTTCATGACGTTGTGCCCGCGCACAATAATTTCGCCTTCCTCACCGACAGGGAGAGCATGACCGTCAAGATCAACGACTTTCACCTCAACACCTTGAATCGGTTGCCCGACAGAGCCCGGTACTCGCTCTTGATCAAGGTGATTAAAACACGCTATCGGACTGGTTTCGGACAAGCCGTAACCTTCTAGAATTGGTACATTGAATCGTGCTTCAAAGGTCTTAAATACTTCTGTCGGTAGCGACGAGCCTCCACTAACGGCTACTCGTAGCGACGAAATATCGCAATTATGTTCAACATGCAGCAAACCAATGTACATCGTGGGCACACCGGCAAAGAGCGTCACTCGGTGCTTTTCGATCAGCTCCAACACATGTTTCGGGTCAAATCGAGGGACTAAAACCAAAGTTGCACCGCTTTGCACGCTAGCATTGAGATGCACGGTTTGACCGAATGTATGAAACAGTGGCAACGTTACTAGATGAACATCATCAGCCTGACTCGCCATGATGTTCTGAGCCACAAGCGCATTCATTACGATGTTTTGCTGCGTGAGCTCTGCTCCTTTGGGCAGTCCCGTTGTGCCTGATGTATACAAAATCACACAAGTGTCATCCGCATCGCGAGCAACGTAATCCGCCAAGGGTTCAATATCTTCTATAAAAGACGTCAGTGTGGGTAAACCTTGGTACTCTTTTTGCGTTTGATCTTGCGTCATTACGATCATCGTTTCACACGCATCCACCTCTTTAAACGCTTTCATGCCTTCTTTCGCCATTGGCAGTTCGGGCGTTCCTTCAAAACAGAAGTAAAACTTCGCTTTCGAATCTTCTAGGTGGTATTTGATTTCTCTAGATTTGAGCAACACGTTCAGCGGAACGGTAACGGCACCCGCCTTCTGAACCGCAAAATAAACGAAAGGAAAGAAAGGCAAATTCGGGCACGATAACGCCACTCGGTCTCCCGGTTTGACGCCTGCTTTAATCATCGAAGTCGCGATCTTACCCGCAATCGCGTCAAATTCTGCGTATGTGAATTTTTTATCACCACATATCAAGGCCGTTTTATTCGGTTTACTTGCAGCATTTCTCTGCAAGGCAGCAGCAAGGTTCATCATAATGGCTTACCCTCTAAAACTTTGTCATTTTCATTGTTGTTCGTGAAATCCTTTAAGAGAGTCACGCATCATGGGCGACTAGGGGGCTTGGAAAAGCCATATCGCCTTTTATTAACATTACATTTACAAGATTTAAAAACGCAAGAATGTAAAAAATTTAACATTCAGATGCCCGAACGAACCAAAATGTGAGCGTGTTAGCTAATTATTGTTATAAATATCAAACCAAAAAACCAAAGCCCTTCCTCAACTCCAGCGTTGAACAAGCTATTAACATTAACTTAATTTCAACAAACGTGATTTATCACCAAAGGACACATCGAGATACAAAATCCATACACCAAGCAAATGGCAATCGTTTGCTATCGTGCGAAAAATTAGCACCCGTCAATGAAATATCGATTATTTCATCAATAAGCTTCTGCTGCATATTGCCAATTGTGAACGATACGTGTAAAAAGCAAGGCGAGATAATTATCCATAAAACAATTACAGGCTGGTGGGCAATTTTAGGATTTTACATTTTATTAGCACAGAGGTTATGGAAGTGTTAAAACAAAAGAGTTTGCTAAACAACATTGGCGTGCAAGTCGTCATTGCAATGATCGTGGGTACTGCCGTTGGTGCTCTAATGGGTCATGATGCGACTGTATTCGCGCCATTAGGTGCTATCTTTATCAACCTAATCAAGATGCTGGTAATCCCATTGGTTGCTGTTGCTTTGATTTCTGGTGCTGCTGGTCTTGGTAACAGCCAGTCTGCGGGTAAAGTTGGCTTGGTAACATTGGGTTACTTCGGTTTAACTTCGGCTCTAGCAGTTGCATTGGCTCTGTTTATGGGTGAAGTATTCCAACCGGGCATGGGCATCGACGTTTCTGGCGTAGAAGGCATGTTCTCGGCAGAGTACGCTTCAAAAGGTGAACTACCTACTTTCTGGGCAACCATCACTGGTATGATCCCAACCAACGTTTTCCAATCACTGAATGAAGCGAACATCCTACAGATCCTAGTATTTTGTATGTTCTTTGGTATTGCGATTTCTAAGCAAGCGAAAGAGCGTCGCGAACCAATCATCAATGGCGTGAACTGCATTGTTGATGCAATGGTTTGGATGATCAATAAAGTGATGATCATTGCACCTATTGGTGTTTTTGGTCTGATGGCAGAAGCCGTAGGTACGTTCGGTTTTGGCGCACTCATGGTTGTATTCAAACTGTTCGTTGTTTACGTTGCGGCAATCCTTGTATTTGGCTTTATCGTATACCCTGCGATGGTGCATGTTTTCACGAAGACATCAGCGAAGAAATTCGTGTCTGCAATGAAAAAACCACAAGCAGTTGCACTATCAACAGCGTCGTCAATGGCGACACTGCCTGTCACTATGGATACGTGTGAAAAAGAACTTGGCGTGAAAAACTCAACTGCGTCATTCGTTCTGCCTCTGGGCGCGACCATCAACATGTCTGGTAATGCGATTTACTACGGCTTGGTGGCTATCTTCTTTGCACAGCTGTTCAACATCGACCTAGGCATGGGCGCTTACATCGCGATCATCGTGACTTCAACACTAGGTGCGGTTGGTCAAGCTGGTGTTCCAGGCCCTTCTTTCCTAGTGGTAGCAGTACTACTAGCGGCGGGTATCCCAATTGAAGGTCTGCCTCTACTCTTCGCTCTTGACCGTATCTTCGACATGATTCGTACGGCTCTAAACATTACTGGTGATGCAGCATGTGCGGTCATTGTTGATGCTTTAGTAGAAGAAACTGCCGCTGACGCGGAGTTACAGAAGCAAGAAGCTTAGTTTCCTAACAAATACTTAAAAGCCGCTCAAAAGAGAGTTACAGAAGCAAGAAGCTTAGTTTCCTAACAAATACTTAAAAGCCGCTCAAAAGAGCGGCTTTTTTTTCGATTCTTTGCATTACGTAACCATACAAATAGAAACTAATAGCATAATTTTTCTGAAGTGATATAACGCCCGTACTAACTATAAAAAACGTCAGATCTAGGTTGTATCATGAGTCTTAAGCTGTCTTTGGTTTCGCTTTCCAATACAGATTTGCCTATTGAAACAAAACAACAGGCACTGATCGATATTGTTCTTCGCTTCCTAACACCACAAGAGAGAGCCTCTCTCTTTGAGTCCATCACTCATCAACGAGAAACGAACTTGCTGGCACGCTATCCTGAGTACCAGTCCAAAAGTCTTTCTGTCTTGTTTGAGCTAATGGATTATCGAGATTTGGTTCGACTGCATCCGAACAACCTACATGACGACGTCTATCTACTTGAATTAACCGTAGCAGAGTGCTTCCCTCATTGGTTAGACTTTTGGTGCGCTTGCGAAATCGAAGCCATCAAACAGAAATACTCGCTTGAAAACCGCGAGCCAGCGACTGAACTCTCCTTCGAAGACGCCTCTTACTCAGCAATGCTCATTGATGATATTTCAGAGTCTTCAATGCGCGTTCAACTGCCCAGCTACCCAGTGGCAATGACCTTGAGTGACGCCGTTGCGCTGAGTAATTTGGAGCTATTCGTTCAAGGAGAAAAGTGGTATGAGATTTTGCCCTTGTTGTCACTTTCTCAGAAAGGTAAGCACTTTATTCTGCTCCAAACTCAGACAACTCCGGTGTTGGTCGCATCAGCACTAATCCAAGACTGGAACCAACGTAACACTTGGCTAAGTTATGCGCCGCAGTTTAACAGTGAAAAATGGCGATTCTGTCTACCTCTGCACGGCTATCAAGAGCTTAATCGTCTTGATATCTTGGCAAGTGACCTCGTTACAGACTATGGTTCTTTAACAGTGTTTGATCAGGCATTCCAAACACACATAACTAAAACAGAGACGGTATGCGAAGTGCTGCGTCTTACTGTGAGCGGCAGCGTTCAACACAAGCTCTACTTCTTATACCTTGCACAAAAAGAGCTGATGAATGTGCTGTTTCAGTCAGGCTACAAGGTTGGGTTCACCATTATAGAACAAGCGTTCATGTTAAATTTTTATCAATCTATTGATTCTAAAGCCTACTTTCATTCAGGATACTGCGACATTAACGGTGACGGTACTAATACGTACCGGGGTTTCTGGAATTTTGAATCGATGGTAGACACCTTTAAACGCACAGACTTTCGCGATTATAAACGCCGTATTCGAGTAATCAGACAAAATACGCAGGTGAATGAACATGCTTGATATAGGTCTTAGTGGCCTACTCTACCCGAAAGCCATCACACTGTTTGCTACAGTGGCCGTGGTTCTCGTGTGGCTGCTGTACTACTGCTATCGCCTTAAACAAAAGAACGAAGTGATCTTAGGTTCGTACCACGCGCCTTATATCGCCTATTCGACATGCATTATTATTTGGATTAGCAGTAACGCCTACTTCCATACCGATTTGCTACCTCTGCTTGGGTCAGAGGGCGGCATTTTCATGGCGAAATTAGCCAACTTAGCTTCCTTCTTCGCATTTGCTTTTGCTTTCTACTTTTCTTGCCAGCTCGCCGCAGAGCAGAAAAAAGGCAAAGTAAAACTGTGGCAACAAGGCATTTTTGTTGCGCTGACGGTTTATTCTCTGGTCATCAATTTACGCCCGAACCTAACCGTTGAGAATGTGCTGATTGATGGCCCTAGCCAATTTGTGATTGAGTTTGGCCCTCACACTTCATATTTCTTCATAGGATTGGTGACCTTTGTCGTTATGACACTCACCAACCTCATTAGCATGCGCGCAAACAGCAGTAAGCTCTCTATAGCGAAGAACAATTACATGATCGCAGGGATCTTAGTATTCATGCTGTCTACGGCTGTCATACACCTAGGCATGACCTACTTCCTTGGGGATTTCTCACTAACGTGGCTGCCACCAGCGTTATCCATCAGTGAAATGCTGTTTGTTGGTTACGCGCTGCTTACATCGAGATTCTACAGCGCCAAATACCTTGCTTATCTGACGATCAGTGTGCTTTTTGTGTGCACCATTTTCGTCCTGCCATTAGGTGCGGTATTTATTCCAATGTCTGAAGACAATCAATGGCTCATCTCAATTCCGATTTGCGCCTTGATTGGCATCACCTGGCACTTGGTCTACAAACGCGTTAGCCGAATCGCATCGTTCTTTATCTACGGCAATCGACAAACACCAGTTCAGCAGATCTTAGCGTTAGAAGAAGAGTTTAAGCGCTCAATCGACGATGCCGTGCATCAGTTGAGCACATTACTCAACATACCCAATGACAAGCTTCAACTCGTAACCAGTAACTACACCGAAACCTTCTACGAAGATTATTTACACAGCAATGATTCGGTTTTGGTGCTCGACGAACTCTCTGAAAGGCTCGACGAAAAACCGTCTTCAAAAGGTTCAATCAAAGCTCTGTATGAACGCATGAGATCGAGTAACACGGCACTTGTTATGCCACTGTTTGGCCGCGAAAAGTCGGTTTCACATTTGCTGATTTCTTCACACAAAAGCGATAACAAACTGTTTTCGAACGAAGAGATTTCAGCACTACAAACATTGTTGATCCGCGTACAAAATACGATTGAGTCTGATAGAAAGATTCGTCAAAGCCGCGCGTTAGCCAACTCGATCGCCCATGAAATGCGCAACCCATTGGCGCAAGTTCAGCTTCAATTTGAAGCGCTGAAACAGCACATTGATAGCAATGCATCCGATGACAAGATCAGAAGCGATATAGAAAAAGGCCAAGCAGCAATTCAGCGTGGACGCCAACTCATCGACATCATCTTGCGCGAAGTCAGCGATACTTCTGCTGTGCATGAACCCCTTTCGCTTACTTCGATTCATAAAGCTGTAGATCTTGCGGTGAGTCGATACGGTTTTGAAAACGAACACATCATCGAAAGGGTGAAACTTCCGACTCAAAACGACTTTGTCGCCAAAATCAACGAGACGCTGTTTAACTTTGTCATTTTCAATTTGATTCGCAATGCGATTTACTATTTTGATTCCTATCCCGATAGTCAAATTGAAATCAGAACCCTCGTCGGCCCTTATGAAAACACGCTTGTTTTCCGCGATACAGGGCCTGGGATTGATGACAGCATCGTACACAAAATCTTTGATGACTTTTTCTCATTCCAGAAAAGCGGCGGTAGCGGGCTTGGCTTGGGGTACTGTCAGCGTGTGATGCGTTCTTTTGGTGGTCGAATTGAGTGTAAATCGGTAACTAATGAATTTACCGAGTTTTATCTGCATTTTCCGGTTGTGCCAAATGCACCGAAAGTAGAAACACTTCGAACGCCAAACTTTTACAACTGGAATCAGAAAGTCAAAACCAAACCAAGTCCAGAACCTGTCGTACAAATCAACAAAGATGCACCAACTGTGCTCATTGTCGATGATAAAGAGGTGCAACGTACTTTGGTTCAAATGTACCTAAATCGACTTGGCGTCAATAGTTTACAAGCCAATAACGGCGCAAATGCGGTGGAACTGTTTCAATCACATCAGGTCGATTTGGTGTTGATGGATGTTCAAATGCCCGTGATGAATGGGTTTGACGCCAGCGAAAAAATCAAGCAGTGCTCCCCAACTACGCCAATCATCGCCCTGTCTGGCGAGTCTGGAGAGAAAGAGCTCGAGATGATCGCTAAATTGATGGATGGTCGTCTGGAAAAGCCAACCACACTCAACGCATTGCGTGATGTACTGGTGCGATGGCTTCATTTCGATAAAATCAGCGTAACGAACAGTCATCAAATTGCGAATGAATAGTTGGCATTAAAACTGCTTAACTGAAGTACAAACCGAATTATCCAGAGCGTTGAGCTTGCTGTCATCAGTCAGGAAGCTTGATAAGGAGATGGCTATGTTACTTCACCGACACACATATTACGGCTTGATTCATCACGGAATAAAAGCACTATTGTTAGACAGAATCGGACGCTACACCGAGGAAGAGTATCACCAATATTTGAGCCTAATGACAGGCAAATCGACTTGCTTCACCATGACGCATGAAGAGCTAGAAGCCACCGTCGATAACTTGTTGAGAGAAGGCTATTTGGAAGACGTAAAGTCTCTGATTTCTCAATACCAACGTGTGGCGTAGGAAAGAACCGTTTAGCACTCGATCCATGACTCAAGCCTACAGAAGCTCACCAAATTATCTGTACTAACGAGCAAGATTTCGCCTTTTTAGGTGCCTTAAACATATCAATACATTGCCGCTCATTAAGCGGCAATTTTTTATCCATATCCCTTGAGCTATTCACATTACGCCAGATTCCGCTAGACTGTCAGCAACTCAACAACTCGGTAGTTTTTGGCAACATGAAGCAAATCCTTGATTTTATTCCTCTCATTATCTTCTTCGCTCTATACAAGATGTACGACATCTATGTAGCGACTGGAGCACTCATCGTTGCAACGGCAGTTCAACTTATCGTGACCTACGCGCTGTATAAGAAAGTAGAGAAGATGCAACTGATCACGTTTGTCATCGTCACGATATTCGGCAGCATGACCATTTTCTTCCATGACGACAACTTCATAAAATGGAAAGTCACTATCATTTACGTGGTGCTTGCCGTTGGCTTAACCGCCAGCCACTTAATGGGAAAATCGGTCGTCAAAGGCATGTTGGGTAAAGAGATCACGCTACCTGACGCGATTTGGGCGAAGATAAACTGGGCATGGGTAGGCTTCTTCTCATTTTTTGCAGGCCTAAACATTTACATCGCTTACGAGCTACCTCTGGATGTTTGGGTTAACTTCAAAGTATTTGGAATGCTGATCGCCACCTTCGCCTACATGATTGCTACTGGTGTCTACATTTACAAGCACATGCCAAAGGAAGAGAAAAATAACTCCTCCGATGTCTCGGTTGATGATTAAAAACTCAATTTTGCTATAATCCGCGCAAATGTATTATTCACAGCGACCTTCGGGTCGCTGTTTTGTTCAACGGACCAATAATTACTGCATTAGTATTCTTATTGGCACACCATATTTGCGCTTTTTTTGAGCGCCCTTGAAGATTTAGGATGTCACTATGAGCCAAGAATTTAACTCTCCGAAAGGCCAGCTTCTGCTTCGTACCCTTGCAATGCCCGCTGATACAAATGCAAACGGCGATATCTTTGGTGGTTGGATAATGTCTCAACTTGACTTGGCGGGTGCGATTCTGGCGAAAGAGATCTGTTCTGGTCGCGTCGTTACCGTTTCTGTTTCAAGCATTACATTTAAAAAACCAGTCAGCGTAGGTGACGTGGTTTGTTGTTACGGCGTGTGTAAGAAAATCGGCCGTACATCGATGAGCGTTGACCTAGAAGTTTGGGTGAAACCAGTGAAAGTCGACGGCATCGAAGATCGTTTCATGGTTTGTGAAGCAACCTTTAACTATGTAGCCATCGACAGTGAAGGCAAACCACGTCCAGTGCAAAGCTAAGTTGTCATAAAATCGAATTGCTAGGAAGAATCTCACATTTTCTATTGTTCACTTGTGAGAGGTTCAAAAAAGACGTTAAATTAACACTTTACCCCACCAATTAAGGAACTATGCTATGTGGTACGTCATCTTTTCTCAGGACGTCGAGAACTCATTGGAAAAACGTATGGGCGTTCGTCCTCAACATTTAGAACGCTTGCAACAGCTTCAAGATGAAGGTCGTTTACTTACCGCAGGTCCGATGCCAGCGATCGACTCTGATAACCCAGGAGAAGCCGGCTTTACTGGTTCGACAGTCATTGCTGAATTTGCCTCTTTGGAAGATGCAAAAACATGGGCTGACGCCGATCCTTATGTGGCGGCGGGCGTTTACGAAAACGTGATCGTAAAACCGTTCAAAAAAGTGTTTTAAGTTATGAAAAAATTACTGTGTCTCTTCCTCGCCTTTGGTGCATTGGCGGGTTGTTCATCAAGCAATGACAACCAACGCCAACTTGAATTAATGGCGTCTAACCGTGCTGGTGTCTTGTCTGCTGGACTGCCGTTGGAATACGGTCCGCTGCAAATCATGCGTGTTTCTTCTAACAAGAACGTGGTAGAAATGATGATGATTTACAACGACGATGCTTTAGGTGCGAAACCATTAAACCAAGTACTGAATACCAGTATTTATACATACTGCAATACGCCGTCGGTAAGAGAGCAAATTGATATGGGTTTGATGTACCGATTGAAAGTGCGTAACTCACGCGGTCAGTTAATTGCTGATGAATTGGTTTCAGAGCAAACCTGTAGCAAAATCAAATAGTCACAGTAATTTGCTTGTCGCTCAAGCCCGACGACAACGAGAGCTGTCGTTAGTGAGCTAGGCGTACATTAAATAAAAGACGCAAAAGCGGAGACGATGGTCTCCGCTTTTTTATTGGTGACGAGCTATCTTATGCAAGCTCTGCGCGAAGCTTCTTCGCAGCAGACACTAGGTTGGCAAGTGCAGCTTCCGTCTCTGCCCAGTTACGTGTTTTCAAACCACAGTCTGGGTTTACCCACAAACGTTGTACCGGAATCTTTTCTGCCGCTTTCTTGATTAAGCCTTCAATCCACTCTTCCGTCGGAATATTTGGTGAGTGAATGTCATAAACACCTGGGCCGATTTCGTTCGGGTAATTGAACTCTTCAAACGCTTTAAGCAGTTCCATATTTGAGCGTGACGTTTCAATGGTAATCACATCTGCATCGAGCGCTGCAACAGAATCGATGATTTCATTGAACTCGCTGTAACACATGTGAGTGTGAATCTGAGTTTCTGGTTTTGCACTCGCTGCTGAGATCTTAAATGCATTCACCGCCCATTCTAAATACGCTTTGTGATCACGCTTTTTCAACGGCAGACCTTCACGAATCGCAGGCTCATCGATTTGAATGATATTGATGCCTGCATCTTGCAAATCAGAAACCTCATCACGCAGTGCTAATGCCAGTTGTTGCGCGATTTCTTGACGTGTGATGTCTTCACGCGGGAACGTCCAACATAGAATCGTCACAGGGCCAGTTAACATGCCTTTCATCTGCTTGCTGGTTAGCGATTGTGCGTACGTCGACCATTCAACCGTAATCGGCTTTTCACGCTCAATGTCGGCAACCACAATGGCTGGTTTCACACAGCGCGAGCCATAACTCTGCACCCAACCAAATTTCGTCGTTTGGAAGCCCGCCAAATTCTCCGCGAAGTATTCCACCATGTCGTTACGTTCTGCTTCACCATGCACAAGTACATCTAGGTCGAGCGCTTCTTGGCGTTTTACGGCATCCGCAATGTGTCCTTTAAGTGCTTGGATATAGTCTGACTCAGATAACTGACCAGTACGATAAGCACTGCGCTGAACACGGATTTCACCCGTTTGAGGGAAAGAGCCGATTGTCGTGGTTGGCAGCAAAGGTAAACCCAACACTTCAGCTTGATGCGCAGCACGCTCCGCGTAAGGTGCGCTGCGCTCGGCAAGTGACGCTGTAATATTGTTTAAACGAGCTTGCACTTGGGGCTTATTCACATGTGTTGCCGTTTTACGTGCTTTGATTGGCTGGCTATAGGTATCACAAGCGAGAATCGCATTTTGATCACCGTCGAGTGCTCGGCCAAGCAAAGCGACTTCTGTCACTTTTTGTTTTGCGAATGCAAACCAGCTTTTCACTTCTTCACTTAGCTCTGTTTCCAGTTCCAGATCAACTGGGCTATGTAATAGAGAGCATGAACTCGCCACCCAAAGCTTGTCGCCCAATTTCTCTTTGACTGGCTGCAGACGTTCAAGTTGCGCACTCAAATCCGAGCGCCACACGTTACGACCATTCACAACTCCGGCAGAAAGCACCCAACCTTCTGGTAGTTTGGCAACCACGTCGTCAAGCTGTTGAGGCGCGGCAGACAAATCAACGTGCAAACCGTCCACTGACAGCTCAACAATTTTGTCTAGGGTATCGGTGACAGAATCGAAGTACGTCGTTAGCAGCACTTTCACATCGCTACGAATCACTTGGTATGCCAGCTTGAACGCGTCAGCCCACTGTTTTTCTAGCTCAAGCGACAAAATCGGCTCATCAATCTGAACCCACTCAACACCTTGGCTCGCCAGCTTAGCCAAAATAGCTTGGTAAGCCGTAAGCAATCGTGGCAGTAGCGTCAGGCGATCGAACCCTTCTTCTACCTCTTTACCTAAGTGAAGATAACTAACTGGGCCGAGCAATACCGGCTTCACTTTATGCCCGGCTTGTACTGCTTCGTTGATTTCCTCAAACAGTTGCGGCCAGCTCACTTCAAACGTATCGTCCTTGCTGAATTCAGGTACGATGTAGTGGTAGTTTGTGTTGAACCATTTAGTCATATCCGATGCTGCTGCACCCGCACAACCACAACCCGCTTGAGATTGACCACGACCCACTTTGAATAGCGTATCGAGATTAGGAAAACCACCTGCGTGACGTTTTGGCACGTGACCCAATAGCAACGTCGTCGTCAATACATGATCGTACCAAGCGAAGTCGCCAGCGGTAGTAAAACTTAAACCAGCCTCTGTTTGTGTTTGCCAGTTTTTAGCGCGCAGATCTGCACCAACTTTTTTAAGTTCTGTTTGATCGATGTCACCGCGCCAGTATTTTTCCTGAGCGAATTTTAATTCTCGTTTTTCACCGATGCGTGGGTAACCGAGTATGTGCGTTGTTGTAGCCATGTCCCTATTCCTTTTTCAATCTTGTTCAATTTGTTTAGGTCAGAGCATCTTTCTCTAAATTCACAAGATGTCTGGATGGCTAAACTATCTCTCTCCTCTGTCGTTTGGACAACGTCCATTTATTCAACTTGTTTATTAAAAAAATTCATCATGGGTCGATTTCATTCGCAAATAAACCACAACAATAGACGTCTAGACGTTTACATATCCATTTTTTGTCGTTAAGTTAGTTATGTCTGTCGCAGTCAATCAATACGTTTTAACAGCAATAAAAAATTGCTTGCGAGTGAAGTGGATTTGTTTGATAAGTATTTATTCTTAAATCAAAAATTCAAAGTAGCTATTGAGTATTTCAACAAGACAGAGCATTAAGAAACCATATTAAGACGTCATTGACTGGGATAGGAATTCGTTCACGGCGAACCACAAAGGATGAAAGGGATTCATGATAGAGCTAAAACATTTGCGAACATTAACTTCGCTTCGAGACACCGGCTCGTTAACTGCTACGGCTACTGCCTTGCACTTAACGCAATCCGCTCTTTCTCACCAAATCAAAGATCTCGAATCTCGTATTGGCGGTCAGTTATTTTTACGCAAAACTCGCCCAGTAAAATTTACCTCTGAGGGTGAAATTCTCTTGCGCCTCGCAGAAGATATTTTGCCAAAGCTGGCAAGAGCAGAAAACGAACTGGCAAGTTTGAAAGAGGACGTCAACGGTCGATTACACATGGCTATCGAATGTCACTCATGCTTCCAATGGCTCATGCCTGCTCTAAGGGAATATCAATTGGCGTGGCCAAGCGTCACGTTGGATTTTTCGTCCGGCTTTGGGTTTGAGCCCTTACCCGCATTGTTGGCTGGCGAGTTAGATCTCGTTATCACGTCGGATATTCAACCTCGTTCTGAGGTACATTATGAACCGTTGTTTGACTTCGAAATGCGCCTAATTACTGCGACCAATCATCCATTAGCTGACAAAGAAATTATCGAACCACAAGATCTTGCCGATCAAACTATGCTCTCTTATCCGGTTCAGAAACAAAGATTGGACGTTGTTAAGCACTTCTTGCAGCCAGCCGGCGTCGAGCCTGCCAGATGGAAGCAAGCGGACAATACCTTAATGCTGGTGCAAATGGTTTCCGCAGGGTTGGGCGTTGCGGCGCTGCCAAACTGGGCGATATCCGAGTTTTCTCGTCAGGGGTTAATCACCAGTAAACCATTTGGCAAAGGTTTGTGGCGTCGTCTGTTCGCAGCAACGCGTAACTCTGAAAAAGATAAGCGTTATCTGCAAGCCTTCTTTGCGACGGCGAGACAACAATGCAAAAGCCATCTTGACGGCATCAAGATGGCTTAACAACAAGGAATCGATTAAGACTAGCGTTCGTACGCTTTGAATTGATTGGTGAGTGGGTCGTACTGATAACCAAGCATATCAAGTTTGCCCACCACCGACTCAACATCCATTTCGTAGACCGAAGCCAACTCGTCAAAACTGTCGCACTCTAAGCGTAGTTTTTCGTTGACGATACCCAACAAAATGATGCTATCCAGATTGCCTACATTGCTTAAATCCATCGCGACACTCCTCTTCGACAACGTATCAAGGTATATACCAAAGTGACTTCAAGATGTAGAGTTCAGAGCGTTGTCACTAATTAAAGTTCAAGGAAAACAACGCTGCGGAATAGCCAGCTATTTCCAAGTTTTTTGACGATGAAATTGCTTTAGTGACACGCTCCCAAAGGGCGAGTTGTCTTGGTTCGCATGCTTTGTTAACAATTTTTGATTTAGAACTACTAGATCTTCAAATTGTTGCCTCGCCTTCAAACCAAGTCATTCTCGCTGAACCAAGCATCTCGAGGTTACTTGGGTATATACATACAGCGTAGACAGGATCTGGAGAATTTAAAGTGAGCTCACTCGAGATCGTGAACTCACTATCAGACTGTTAAACAGCCAGAGCAAACAAACCTTGTAGGCTTGTCATGGAAGCAAGAGCAAGCAGCAAAGCAATGCTCAGTTGCACTTTTTCTGGCGCCTTGTGTGTGAAGATATGCCAACACCAAACCACAATGGTAGAGATAAGCAGCGCTAAAGAGATCAAAATCGGCTGCGTTGCGCTCGCAAGCGTAGCTTCATCCAATTGGTACGATGAAAATAAAGTCGCAAGCACCAATAGCATGCCAGACACAATACCCGTTACAGGTAAAATACGGTGGAACGCCTGTAGTCGGCTGCGGGCAATCGTAAGCAACAATTGAGAGAACGACGCACCTAAGAAGAAGATCATCACAGCCATCGCTGCTGAAGCAGGCCAATTCGGCTGTTCAAACACTTGAATGCTCACGTAAGCAAACGCCAAACCATTCGCTAAATGCAGCGCCCACAACGGGCCCTTTTCACGCGTTTTCTTGGTCTGAACTTGAGAGTAGAAATAGAAAATCGCGAACACCACCATAAACGCTTCAATACGAAGTGATGCTACCGCAAGCCAAAGTACCCCTATCGCAGGCAACATTTTGTGGAGACGACCTCGCTGACCCGGACAAATATCGCCCTTGATCAAAAGCAAAGTCAGCAGCGCTTGTGCGCCAAATAACATTGGAGGAAAAGTAACCAGCAATTGTTGAATCATGTTGAATGCAAGCTCAAAAGTCGTTTTGGGGTGGCGATAATAGCAAATCACCTATCGCCAAACCACCTAAACTCTCCGCCTAACTTGCGATCCAAATAGCATCAAACAGGCTTAATGCTCATGCATTCAATATTAAGCCTGTGCAGCAATACTTGACCTAGTCATTAGCAAGAAGCCAGATACTGCAAGGCATCATCTTGAGTGAGTAGCCCACGATATTCTTCTTTGGCGTCGCACAAGATCCAAGGAAAGCCTATACCAGCTTTGATCAAATCTCGAATGGCCGCTACTGGCAAACAGGCATCAACTTGCTCAAATGCGGTGCTCATCACCTGATTGACTGGCCGTTTCCAAAGTCGATGTTCGCGCTCGGTTTCTAAATCTGTCCCCATCGCTGGCGTGATGTGCAAGTTGACTTGCTCTTTGGTGATCAACCCAACGCAGCGGTTTTCATTGATAACCACCAAAGGTGCACTTGGGCTCAGATTCATGTATTCCACCGCCAAAGACAGCGGTTCACCTGGGTCGAGTCGGCGCACATCGTGATGACATAACGACTGCAGCATCGCATCTTGAGTCGGTTTAACCATGACACCATTAAAAAGTGTGTCATGTGCTTGAGCGGTATCGAGTAGCACGACTGGCAATGCCTGAGAAAAGAGGAACCCCTGCATGTAATCAACACCAATACCAGCCAACACTTCGAGCTCGCGTTGTGACTCGACACCTTCGGCAACCACCTCGACGTTCAGCTTGTGTGCCAAATCGGTAATGGTTTTGACGATGTTATAACTTGTACTGCCCTCATGAATATTCTTGACGAACTTGCGGTCGATTTTTAGTACATCAAATTGCCCTTCTTCCAAATAAGAAAACGAAGAGTAGCCCGTACCAAAGTCGTCAATCGCAATTTGAATACCCTCTTGGCGAATCTGTTCTAACGCAAACGCGTGTTCTTCATCTTGCTCGAAATACGCGGTTTCTGTTAACTCAATAGTCACCAGTTTTGGGTTTACATCGCTGGCTTTAATCAAATCGAGCGATCGCTGGAGAACTTGCAATGAATCCAGCTTGGTATTCAACGAACGATTAATGGAAAGTCCGATATTTTCGCCATAGATTTTTTGCAAATGTGGCCACTGCTTCAGCGCGGTTTGGCAAACAACGTCATCCAGCGCAGCGATCAACTCCAGGTCTTCAATGATGGAAATCATCTCTTGCGTGCTGTACTCGCTGTTTTCGTGATAGAAGCGCGCTAATGCCTCGAACTTCACCACATTGCCGGTTCGCGTTTCAATAATTGGCTGAAAATACACATCCACCAGCTCACTTTCAATTTGGGTTTTCAGGAACGTTTCCAAATGCTGACGTTTCACCAACTCGGCGTGAAGTTCACTGTTGTAAAAGTTGAAGTAGCCGTTTTCTCCAGCTTTCGAAGACACCATCGCTTGCGCTGCATGAGCAAGTGCCTGTTTTGGATTATTGGTGTCATACCCAAGAACAGAAACCCCGGTTTGCCCTTCCACAATCGTAGCGTGCATTTTGTTCCCCATTTCACTTCTCAGCTCAGAAAAGAAGCCTTTCATGGCTATTTGAATCAAGCGCAAGGGGCTCAACCACTGACAATGTGGCGTTTGTAAACAGACCACAAAGACGTCTCGCGACAACTGCCCCGCAATGCTGGTGTAGCGACTGCGCATGATAAAGTCCGCAAAACCTAGCTGCTGTTCCAACATGCATTTCTGGGCAAAGTTCGGTCTTAGCGTCATCACGATATTGAGGTCTTTGTGACCACTTTCGTTTGCAAGGTTATCCAATTGAAGTTCGAATTCATCTCTGGTTGGCAAAAATGCCGACCAGTCTTGCACTTGCTCACAACGATTTTTCATCCACAAAAGGGAAGCCGAGATATCCGTTGAAAAACCGAGAAAAAGCACACGCCCTGAATTGAATGTAAGGCGATAGATACACAAATGATGCGCTTGGTTGCTGCCATTGGCTGTGCGGCTAAGAAGATTGCCGCTCCAATACCCTTCTTCATCAATGTGTTTCCAAAGCTGATCGTAAAACGCTTGGCTATGGTGAGAAGTGCTGAAGATGTAGGTTTTTAACCCAACGAGATCGCGATTTTGATACCCCATCTGAAGCTCAAAGGCGCGATTGCAACCAAGAATACGCGTGTCTTCATCGGCAACGAGTACACCGACGTTTGGCAAATCGAAGATGGTTTCAAGAATCTTCGCCAGCTCTTCACACCCAGTGATGGTCAGCTGAGGAATGATTGTGCCTTGAACAATCCGCTCGTTGAGCTTTTCAAAACTCATGGTGACATGAATGAGCTTGGCGTCATTAGGCATTAAGCAACAAGAAAAATGCCCTTGCCCACCCATAAATTCGACGTCCGCAATGCGTTGACGACAAGCCTCTTGCTGCCCCATCAACATATATTGAAGCAGCTCATCTAAACTGTTAATCGGACGTTTAAAGCCAAAAGCATTGGCCATGCTTGGTTGATCGCATTCAAACTCACGAGTATAGATGTCATAAGACCATTCCACGACCTGAGTGTGATTGGCTGCATGCTGCACTTGTCCTTGTGCAATCGTTAGTGATTCGCTCATTTCCTAGCCCCCTTATTTTGGTCGGCCTTTTTGCTCTCCATTCAAAACCCAATGTCACAGTCGATGTTTGAGGAACCTTTAGGTTCTCTGTTATGACTCGAAAGTTAACAGGTAAGCCTTGCGGTTTTGAATGTTGCTTCGAGCATGCTCGGCACATGCACTTTTAACTATGCACTAATTTGATTATAGGCGAGTTTCAAATAAGCATTCCATTGCTTATCAAATGTATTAAAATTGCGACAAACAAATCTAAGCAGGCTAATAACCATAAGGCTTCAAAGGGGATATCAGATAAAAAATCGTCGATATAACAATGATATTTCTGCAAACCAAATAAAACTCGCTGAACTGAGCTTGAATAGATGAGTTTGTTATAGATACCTGATCATCAAATCGCTATAATTCGCGCTCCCTGGAACAGAGAGCAAAATATGACCAATAACATCACTCCTATTCATGAGTACAAAAAATACTGGGCAGAGTGTTTTGGTACGGCACCTTTCTTGCCGACCAGTCGCAAAGAAATGGATGCCCTAGGATGGGATAGCTGTGACATTATCATCGTAACCGGTGACGCTTACGTAGATCACCCGAGCTTTGGTATGGCTATCATTGGCCGTCTGCTAGAAGCGCAGGGTTTCCGTGTCGGTATCATTGCTCAACCAGAATGGCAAAACAAAGATGCGTTCATGCAGCTTGGTAAGCCAAATCTGTTCTTCGGGATCACTGCGGGTAACATGGACTCCATGATCAACCGTTACACCGCGGATAAAAAACTTCGTCACGATGACGCGTACACACCAAATAACGAAGGTGGCAAACGCCCAGACCGCGCGACCTTGGTTTACTCTCAACGTTGTCGTGAAGCTTACAAAGAAGTACCTATTGTTTTAGGTGGTATCGAAGCCAGCCTACGCCGTGTTGCACACTACGATTACTGGTCAGATAAAGTTCGCCGTTCGGTACTATTTGATGCAAAAGCAGACATCCTACTTTTCGGTAACGCAGAACGCGCACTTGTAGAAGTAGCGCATCGCATCGCAAATGGCGAAGACATCAGCACCATGACCAATATTCGTGGTACAGCCGTGAACTTGCCAGCCGCGCCAGAAGGCTACACGGTTATCGATTCTTCTCGCATTGAAAAACCTCGTAAGGAAGCGTTCGTACCAAAGAACCCATACGAAGTAGAAACTCAGTGTGAAACTAAAAAAGATGAGCCAGTTGCACAACCATTCACGATTCGCCCATCACGCCACGATGCTGCGACAACTGCGGTTCGCCTGCCTTCATTTGAAAAGCTAAGAAACGATCGCATTCTTTATGCTCATGCAAGTCGTGTATTGCATTTAGAAACGAACCCGTACTCAGGTCGAGCGTTACTTCAAAGCCATGGTGATCGTGAACTTTGGGTAAACCAAGCCCCAATCCCATTGACGACCGAAGAGATGGACTTTGTGTTTGGCCTGCCTTACGCGCGTGTTCCTCATCCTATGTACGGCAAAGCAAAAATTCCAGCGTATGACATGATCAAAACGTCTGTGAACATCATGCGTGGTTGTTTTGGTGGCTGTTCTTTCTGTTCAATTACCGAGCATGAAGGTCGAATCATTCAAAACCGCTCGAAAGAATCTATCATCAACGAGATTGAAGAAATTCGCGACAAAGTTCCGGGCTTTACCGGCACAATTTCCGATCTTGGTGGCCCGACTGCAAACATGTACCGCCTAGGTTGTAAAGATCCAAAAGCAGAAGCGAACTGTCGTCGTCCTTCTTGTGTATTCCCGGGCATCTGTAACAAGCTAAATACAGACCACAAACACACCATCGATCTATACCGCGAAGCGCGTAAAGTTGAAGGCGTGAAGAAAGTGATGGTCGCATCTGGCGTACGTTACGACCTTGCGATTGAATCACCAGAATATGTAAAAGAGCTCGTAACTCACCACGTAGGTGGTTACTTGAAGATTGCACCGGAACATACAGAGAAAGGCCCTCTTGATCTGATGATGAAACCGGGCATGGGCACGTACGATCGCTTTAAAGAAATGTTCGAGAAGTACAGTGCTGAAGCAGGCAAAAAGCAGTACTTAATCCCTTACTTTATCTCTGCGCACCCAGGCACAGAAGACGAAGACATGCTGAACCTTGCTCTGTGGCTGAAGAAAAACAACTTCGAGTGTGACCAAGTACAAAACTTCTACCCATCGCCGATGTGTAACGCAACGTCAATGTACTACTCAGAGACTAACCCTCTGAAACGCGTGAAGTACAAACAGCGCGAAGACATTCCAGTCGCGAAAGGTGAACGTCAACGTCGTTTGCATAAAGCACTACTGCGTTACCACGATCCTGCTAACTGGCCATTAATTCGTGAAGCACTGATCAACATGGGTAAGAAGCATTTGATTGGTGACAAACCAACGTGTTTGGTTCCTGCAGAAGATATTAATGCTCAAACTCCAGCGCAACGTCGTAAGTCTGGCCGTCACGGTGCAAACCGCTTTGCAACCAAGCACACCAAAAACCAACCGGGTTTCGGTGGCCACTTGAACAAACGCGCTGAAGGCGGTTCAAAAGATGGTAAACCATCTGGCAACCGTAACGGTTCTGGTAAAGTACAAGGTGGTCAACGCCCTGCTAGCAACGGCCAGCGCCCTAGCGGCAACGGTGCAAACCGCCCAGCAGGTAGCAAGCCGCAAGGCCAAGGTCGTCCACAAGGCCAAGGCAAACCAGCCGGTCAACGTAAGCCAAAACGTCGTTAGTTCATTAGAACTTGAATACTAAAAAGGGCTCCAGAGGTAACTCTGGAGCCCTTTTGTTTTGTTCGATATTTCTCGCCAATTGTTTTGCCGGAAATGAACCGAGTGAGTTGGCTTGAACTCACTCGCTTGATTAAGACAACTTGAACTTACTCAACTCACCGTGAAGATCACTGGCTTTTACTGTCAGTTCGTTACTGATCGCTACAGAAGATGACATGGTATCCATCACTTCCATCGCCGTATCATTAATCACAACCACATTACGGTTGATCTCTTCTGACACCGAACTTTGCTCTTCTGCCGCTGAAGCGATCTGATTATTCATATCATTAATCACTTCAATAGCTTGGTTGATTTCGGCTAATGCCAATTGCGCTGCTTGTGTTTCTTCTTTGGTATCCACCGCTTGTTTCTGGCTTTGCTCCATCAACACGACGATTGATTGCGTTTCTTGCTCCAAACGAGCCAACATTGCACGAATTTCTTCTGTCGAGCCTTGTGTGCGCGTTGCAAGGTTGCGGACTTCATCGGCTACCACAGCAAAACCACGACCCGCTTCACCAGCACGCGCAGCTTCAATCGCAGCGTTCAGCGCCAACAAGTTGGTTTGATCAGCAATGCCACCAATCTCACTCAGAATACCCTGAATCGCCGTGCTTGAAGCCACCAAATTCTGCGTCTGGTGCTGTGCATCATTCACTTGCGAAGCGAGGTTATCCACCGCGCTTGCAGCATTGTCCATACGCGACATGCCATTCGCACTATTGCTTTGAACTTGGCTTGCCGCTGCTGCTGCTTGTACCGCAGAATTTGCCACTTCTTGTGCGGTTGCGCTCATCTCATTAATCGCCGTTGCTAGCGAGTTGACTTCGTTCACTTGAACGTTCAGTTGCTCTCTCGAAGCCGCCGCGCGAGCTTGGCCTTCACTTGCGTTTTTATCAACTTGGTCTGCCGTCGCCATTACGGTTAAAAGCATTTCCTGAATGCGAGCGAGGAAGGTATTAAACCAGTGCGCCAGTTGGGCGGTTTCGTCCTTACCTTTCACCTCAATGCGGTAAGTTAGGTCGCCCTCGCCTTGTGCTGCGTCTTTAAAACGCTCCACTAAGTTAGTTAACACTTTGCCCAACGAGGTCGCGATCATCGTCATCGCAACAATACCAATCAGAGCCGCAATAATCCCTGCCCACACTCCCTTTTCAAGAGCTTCTGCACTTTGTTCTTCACTCCATCGCTCGTAGTCATCCACGTTCTTTTTAAGGAAGCTACTGGGAACCGACACCATAACGATCCAAGGTGCATCGCTGGTTTCAATTGCAGTAATCGCATACTCATCCCCACCAAACGTCACAAGGCCTGCGCCTTTTTGTTTCGCAATGGATTGAATACGAGCCCATTGAGACGCCAACTCATGAGAGACTTTCTTGCCCACTTGATCCGCTTGGCTGCTGTTCGCCAGTGTGATGCCTTTCCACGAAGAAATCAGAATACGGCCTTGTCCATAAAACAAGTCGCTCGCGTAATCTTCACTTTGGCTTTGTAACTCGTTCAATGACAAATCAAAACCGAGAGAGCCGATGATCTCGCCACGTAACTTGATTGGTTGGCTGATGGTCGTGATCAGTTCTTGTTTGCCGCGAACCGGATACATGTACGGTTCCATCACGAACGTTTTGCCCGTTTCGTAAGGCATCAAGTGCCAATCGTCTTTACGCTCACCGTTGTTGTTTAATTCAGTATTACTAAAGCTATCCATCGCCACAACATCAAAACTGTTGTGCGAATTTGGCGAAAAGAATGGCGCTAAGTAGCCTTCGCTATTAAAGCCAAGGCTTTTGTCTTGAATCGTTGGCTCAACCCACGATGGCTTTTCCCACACCATGTAACCAGCAAACACAGCTTTGTTCTGAGCTTCTAGCGACGCAATAAACTGTTTAACAATAATGTCTGGCGTCGCGGTCGTCTCTGCGCTTAATTCGATAATTGAACGCGCTTGCTTTAGGTTCGCCAACACTGGCTCTAACTGGTTGGAAATATTCAGCCCTTGCTGAATCGCCGTATTGCTCAGGTCGGTCGTGGTGGCTTCGTTCAGTTGAGATTTTACTTTTGTAGTGATTTGTTCATTCACTTGCGTGAACGCATTGGTTGTCATACCCATTGCAATCAATAGAGTGAAGGCCATTGCCCCACCCGCACTGACAGCAATTCGAGTGCGTATACTGTTAAACATGATAGCCTCACAAATTGATTTTTATCTGGCATTAAGCATTGGAAGGATCATGGATTTTAAACAAGTAAAGTTAATGGGAGACTTTCGTTTGTGAACAGATCAAGAACAGAAAATGTAGTTTTATTAATAAAAATAAAATAATGCAGCGTTTCGCTTATGCATGAAACCATTGATTTGATTGAATTATCTCAAAAAAGAGAATCTAAGCGTTTGTATTTAAACGTAATAACCATATCTAAAAAATGGTTTTATAAAAAGTAAGAACCTTTCCTATCGAGTGCACTTGTGAAGATTGGCAATTATTAATAATGTGCTCAGTGTCACATAAATAATTCAGTATCTTCATGTATAGAACCAAGATAATAGTGGGCTGGCGTCAGGATAATAGTATAAGGTTTAGGGATTAACAGGGATGACTTGGGCTTATCTGGAACGAGTTTTGGGATAGTAATCCCACGTTTAAGCTGCCGTCCCGATAGCCTTAATGGAGGAATCAGGACGACAAATATTGCTCAAATAGTAGCAGCTAACGAAGGGGCTAATTTTCTTTGTTCGTTTTACTTTCACCAAGAACCATAGTGTTAGAAGCAATGTACATCATTTCATGATAGTGTGCGACAAACCTAATAACGCCCGTCTCTAACTCTCCAAGGTGTCTTGCTTCGTCAAATACGACGTCTTCTCCAATCATATCTTTTACAAAGTTCATAGCTGATAAGATAGTAGAAAGTGTTTCTCCGTTTAAGCCCTGCTCGGTAAGCATTAACTCCTCATCAAGTTTTTCATAAACTAGTTTTGCTAAATTTATATCCGCGATTCGCTTTGTCCAATGTCTGAAATCTGGTCTTTTCTCTAAAATCGCTTTGTGCTCTCCAAACAATAAAAAATCAATACTCAACTTATATCCAACAGCTACTTCAACAATATTGTCCAATGGAACTTTATCTCGTTTTTTCCAAGTCGCTATTGTTTGCTTTGCCACTCCTAATTTTGATGCTAACTCTAGATCTGATTTCGTTCCAAGACTTGAAGACAACCTACCAAGAACATCTTCTGCTGCGATATGAATCATATTTCCTCCTGTTAAATGTCAATCTGAACTTGACATTTCATTTTGAACCACTAAAGTACGCATTATGCGAACCGAAAATGCAAAACGAAAATTTACGTTATCACTATAACAAAGGGGCTCAAAATGAAAAGTCAAATTAATATGAATACGGAAAACAATGATCTGTACACGAAAGTAAAAGCAGGATTTCTACTCAAAGGAACTTCTCTGCATCGGTGGTGCATAGATAATGAAGTAAAACGTCAAGCTGCTGCATTGGCTCTAAAAGGCATTTGGAATGGGCCTAAGTCATCAGAACTAAAGAGAAAAATCATTGAAGCAGCAGGGTTGTCTCTCATAGAAAATGAGTGATTAATGAGAAAGATAAAAGAGATTGTTAGCTGCCATAAGTGGTTCATTTTGAAGTCCATTAATGACTTTTACACAACAGTTCGCAAGATTCTTATTTGTAATTACTAAAATTCGAGGTCGTAATGAAATCAACCAAAGAGCAAGAAGCAAAAGACCAGATTATGGCGATCTTGCATCCGTTAAATATGTCAGAAGTTAGAAATGTGCTTGGTGCTATATCCCTATCTCTAGGACAAAAAGCTACCTTTGTTCAAAAAAGTACTCGACAGCTATCAAAAATAGAATCAGACAGAGAACTCTACGAGTTCATCATGAACTTGGATTTGGAGTTCATGACTCAGAAAGATGTTCTCAGCGCTTGTATAGCGAAATTTGGAAAGGTGAGAGCACCTTCAAGAACAGGACTTAACCGAGCCTTTAATAAACTTTTAAATCGGAAAGGTGATGAATCATGAAGAGTAAATTTCAGAACTCTGTATCAGGGTACAACCTGAAACCAACACGATTAGCACTCGACCTTCTAGAATTTATGGTCTCTCAAGGTGTTGAAGGAGCAAGCTTAAAACAGTTAGGGGATCACACAGGTATCCCTAGAGCCAGTCTTCATCGTTATTTACAAGTGCTTGTCGATAGCGGCTGGGTAGATGCAGTTGGTGGACAAAAAAACATGCTATGGAAGCCTTCAAACCATTTCATCAAACTGGCATTCAGTTACAGAAATGCAGTGCGTGAGAAAGTAAAAGCTATTGAAGCGGAGTTTAAAGATTTAACTGGTGAGGAACTATAAATGTCGGAAGAAAGCAAAGAATTAGCAGTAATGCAGCAAGCTTTAGATGATGCAAAAGAAATTAATGCTGCTGAAGCGATAAACATCTCTAACTCGGCAAATGCAAGTATCGATATTGGTATGTTCTTAGGTAGGGTTCAAATGGCGCAGTCATTTGCAATTTTCGCCGAGACCGTCAGTTTATCTGCATTAAAAGAGATCAAAGAGACCAAAGGATATAGAGAACTCAAAGGTCGAACATTGAACCTACCAGAAAATTTAGCCGACGGCGTCCAAAATGCAGTCATTCTGAAAGGTACTTGGGATGAGTTCTGTAAGCTATGTGGAACATCAAAGTCAAAAGTTGATGAAGATTTAATTAATCTGTCTTTATTCGGAGAGAGAGCACTGAAATCAATGCAAACTCTAGGCGTCACAACTAAAGATCTACGTCGCTTACGTAAGCTCCCTCAAGAAGACTTAACAACTATCGTTGAAGGTGAAGTCCTAAAGGTTCAAGATCGTGATGAAGCCCTTGAAATTATTGAAGAGTTATCAGCAAAACACCGTCAAGAGAAGCAAGCCCTTCAACAAGAAGTAAATAGCCTGACGCAAGAAAAGCAATCACATGAGCGCTTACTTGCTGACAAAGACAAGAAAATTAATAGCTTATCGAAAAAGCTCGATACACCGCTATCACTAGCTCAAACTCGCCAACAGGAAGAACAGTTAAATAGCCAGTTGCTAGAGCAACTGAATATAGCGGCTCTCGCGGTAGACAGCGGAATGGCTCGACTCTTTGATGCCATTCAAACGATTCAAGACAATGAGCACCCTATGGATATTGATCAAGCGTGTGAAGATACCTTGTTTCGTGTATTGGAGCGTTTCCTAAGCCTGTCTGGTGATATGGGGATAGCCGCTCACGTTATCGAACATCTAGAGCAATGGCATTCAGAAAGTGCATTGCTAATGGATAGCGAGGGTTAAGCCAGTATGAATGCACTTGAGCTAGAACGCGCACAATACTTAAAACACTTAATGGCGGAGCTAGATGGTGCAGGCCGTGGTGAAAAAGGCTCGATTATTCAAAGAGCGACCGAGTATCTGTGCATTTCAAAAAATAAGCTGTATCAAGAACTTGCGGCATTGGGTTGGGCATCTGGACGCAAGAAGCGCAATGATAGCGGTGAGTTGGCAATCACTCGTACTGAAGCGGAATTACTGGCTAACCTAATGCGTCAGAGTGAGCGCGACAGCGGAAAACGATTGATGACTATCCGTGACGCGATTGATATTGCCTTAGCGAACGGGCAGCTTTCACAAGATATTTCTGAATCTACGGTATTACGGGCATTTAAGCGTTTTCGCGTACACCCAAATCAGTTGAACACAATGGAAACGACAACAAGTCAACGCTCACTCTATCCTAACCACGCATGGCAATTTGATGTGTCTATCTGCGTGCTGTATTACCTCAAAGGTGGCAAAGGGTTGCGAGTCATGGCAGAAGATGAGTTCTACAAGAACAAGCCCAAAAACCTTGACCGTATCGTCAATGAGCGCGTGTTACGTTACCTTGCAACCGACCATTACAGTGGTGCTTTCTTCTTACGTTACTACGTGGCTCCAGGTGAAAACACGGAGACCATTACCAAGTTTCTGTTTGAGGCTTTTTGTGAGCGTAATACAGGTGAGTTGATGTATGGCGTCCCTCAGTTGCTGATATGGGATGCAGGCTCAGCCAACATTGCACACCAAACTCGCCATATGCTGGACATGTTGGAAGTGAAGCACATCGCCCACACGCCAGGTCGTCCTTGGGCTAAAGGTCAAGTGGAGTCCACGCACAATATTGTCGAACGCCGCTTTGAGAGTCGCTTAGCGTTTACGACGATTAACTCAATTGAAGAATTGAATCAGTATGCTGTGAAATGGTCGATGGGTTTTCAAGCGCTCAAGGCGCACTCTCGCCACAAAACAAGTCGTTTTGGACTGTGGCAGACCATCCGAACAGAGCAGCTTCGATTGATTAAAGACGTAGAGCTGGTGAAGAGCATGATGCAACAAACGAAGCCAGAGGTCAGAAAGGTACGACCTAACGAACTCAGCATTAGCTTTGCGCCTAAAGGGTATGCCTCACTCGATTATTCACTGGCTCATATTCCACACATCATTGCTGGTGACGAAGTGAAAGTGTTTGTTAACCCTTACAAGACTCCTGCTATTCGAGTGATGAGCATCGATGACATGGGTCAAGAGCACACACATGAAGCGTTACCTATTGAGCGTGATGCGGCTGGCTTCAACCTACAGGCCCCTATCATCGGCGAACAACACAAGGCGATACGTGAAACACAAACGGACATCAGCCGTAAGCGACTCGATACCGCAGCATGGGGCACCGATAACCCACGAGACATCAAGAAAGTGCGTAAAGGGCGTGTGCCTGCTTTTAATGGTGACATCAACCCGATGGCAGACATTGAGCAACAATCTGTCCCATTCTTTATGCCTCGACGCGGTACGGAAATGAGTGTGGAAGGTCAGCCATTAACCGAGCAGAAAATGACGATTATAGGGGCTTTAAACCGCTTTAAAAAAGCGTTTAACCCACGAAAAGAAGAGCTGGCGTCGGTCAGAGCGCTATTGAAGAAGCAACACCCTGACGGCCTAACCGAAAGTGAACTAAAGACATTGATTGAACTATGGGAGCAAGGCGGTAATGAATACGCTCAGAGCGCAATTAGATAGTGCTGGACTGACCATACAAGCGCTAGCTGACTATCTAGGAATGAACTATAGCACGGTACATCGAGCGGTACGGTTAAATGAACCACCTAAGCGACGCGCACAAGAATTTACAGACAAAGTAGAGGCATTCTTTGCTTCTAACGGACTAGAGGGAATAAGCGGTTGGTCAGAGGCTGCCACCAATGACCAACCAGAACCCCAGCTAGAAGAAATCAATCAGGACATCGAACTGGAGAACCAAATGTTAACACAAGAAGCAATGAAACACTTTAGGCTTTTCCGTAACCCGTTTATCAATGATATTCGTGGTGTACGTGATATTTACATGAACGAAGACAGCCGTTACGTACTGGCGGCAATGAAGGACGTCTCGCGCAACCAAGGCATTCTTGCCGTAGTGGGTGATTCTGGTGCGGGTAAGAGCGTTCTGCGCCGTTTGCTGTTGGATGATTTACATAATGATGGGGATATCTCTGTCATTCAGCCAAAAATCATTGATAAAACCCGTGCAACAGCGGCAGGGATTTGTGATGCCATTATCAACGATATTAGCAGTGAAACACCAAAGCGCAGCATGGAAGCTAAGGCTCGACAAGTTGAGCGCTTGCTTATGACGGCGTTCAAAGGTGGTCAACGTCACGTACTCATCATTGAAGAAGCACATGACTTAACCATTCCAGTTATGAAGTACCTAAAGCGTTTTTGGGAGCTGGAAGATGGGTTTTCAAAGCTGCTTGGGATCTTACTTGTTGGTCAGACGGAGTTATTTCATCGTCTTGATGAGCGTCGCCACTACGAGCTGCGTGAGTTCATTCGTCGCTGTATGGTCGTTGAGGTTCCGCCTTTAGATCACGACATCGAGGCGTATTTGAAACATAAGTTTGAACGCGCAGGTTGTGACTATGACAAAATCATGGATGCTACCGCAGCATCAGCCTTAAGAGAACGTCTCCAAACGCGCCGTAACCAATCAGGAAGCTTAGTATACCCGCAGGTAATCAACAACCTCATCACCAAAGCAATGAACCTTTGTGCTTCTCTGGATGAAGACAAAGTAAACGAAGAAATCATTAAGGAGCTGTAAGCATGAAAATTCAAGATCAAACAGAAGCCCGCGCAGTATTGATAACAGATTGGAATGCTGCTGATATTGAAGAGTTTGCTTTCAGCAACCTAGATGTACTGACTCAGTTACTTAGAAATGCTAAAGATCTTCATGACGTTGATATTGATGATTTGAGTTTTGCTTTGTCTGCTAGCGTTGAAATGTTAAGTGCAACACGTCAGGTCAAACAGCCTAAAATTACCCAATAACGGGAGGAAGTTGTGAGTATACATCGCCTAACCGCTGCTGAAAGTCATGAGTTAGCTTGTCGCGTTTCAGCCTTGGGAGCCAAGCAGGTACTTGAGCTACTAAGGATTATTCAGAATCATGCAGTTGACTCTTCAAAGCAAAAAGACACTTCTCTATCATCCAGCCATTAACTACGCCTCTATGCCCTTTTTTAAAAAGGGCATTTTTCTCTAAGACATTGTTATGTCGTTAAAAGGGAATTTGGTATGCTTTAGCATTAGAAAGTCATGAGCTTGTTACTCAGGCTTCTGCTTGCGGAGCCAACCGATTTCTGCTTCGTAAACTACAAATTCAATCGTTGGCCTTGTCGTTAGAGAATAAAGAGAGTCCCCATGAACAAACATTACGCCAGCAAACTGGCACAAGCACAGAAAACAAAGCGAGTATTTCCTTATTTAACAATTATATTAGGCCCAATGCCTGAGCCTTGTTCTATGCATGGTAAAAACAAGGATTTAGTTTTGCCTGTTGATCACCCCTACTGGACAGAGTTCCCAATGCGAGAAACAGACGATTGCAAATGTAGTATTCGTCAAATTTCGAAACATGAGTACGCAAAGTTAAAAGCTCAAGGTATTAATGAGATTCCAAATTAGCGAGTAGAGAGAAAGCTCTGGCTCTGATTGTTAGCTTTAAGTGTTTATTCAAGCATTCCTATTCGGAGAATCATCTCCGATATACTTAAGGCAATTATCAATACAAAGTAAAAGCACCTGATTGAACCTATCAATACCTCTCACATGGTGAGAAGTATGTTTCATCATAGGGGATGTGACAATTTTGGTTTATCTTGAAAAAACGTATGAATTATCTCGGCGCGGCTCATCTTCATGTTTTATATGGAGTTAACAGAACTAACCAATCTATACCATTTATATTTCAATCAGTATTGATAGATATAAATAAACAGGTACCACTGTATTTAAGGTTAGACATTGAAAGCCGACACAAAGGTGAGAAAATCATTGTCGACAACTTTTTCACACCTATAGTGAATAATGTTCGTTAAGATCAACATTCGAATTTATCGAGATTGGATAAGAATAAATGAAACGTGTACTTTTGGTAGAAGATAATCGTGAAATAGCGGGAATGTTGTTCGATTATTTTGAGTGTGCTGGCATGCAGCTGGATTATGCCGACAACGGTGAGCTAGGCTTAAAGCTGGCGATGGATAATGCGTTTGACATCATTTTGCTCGACCTCATGCTGCCGCGCATGGATGGCCTAACACTGTGCAACAAGCTGCGCGATGCGGGTAATAACACTCCGGTGTTGATGTTGACAGCACTTGATAGCCGAGACGACATGCTAAAAGGCTTCCAACACGGCGCCGACGATTACCTCACCAAACCGTTTGATCTCGATATTCTTGAAGCACGCATGACTGCATTGATTAAACGCTACCGCGGTACGGTTGCATCAACCAAACTCCAGTATGGCGAAGTGTCTATCGATCAAAAAACGCATCAAGCCTACCGTCAAGATAAGCTGTTGGCGTTGAATCCAACCACGTACACGATTCTAGAAATGCTGGTCAAAAATGCCCCCGAAGTTGTGACGCGTGAAGAAATCGCATTCCGCCTATGGCAAGAAAATGAGCCAAACAATGATGTTTTGCGCAGCCACATTTATCAACTGCGCGGTCAACTCGATAAACCCTTTGAAGAACATTTATTGAAAACCATCCCTAAAGTCGGCTTCCGCTTGGAGCCAGGTGCATGATTCGCCGCTTATTTAACAACACACAAAGCTTAACTGGACGCCTCGAACTCTTCTTCCTATTGGTGTCGATTGTGATTGGTCTGCTGTGCTTCGCACTTGTTAGTGGCGCGTTGTTGTGGTCGGAAGATCGCGTCGGTGAACGACGTATTATGATCGACAAGAAAGAAGCGATTGAGCATTTTAGGCGTCATCCTGGCGACGGAATGATCAAGCTCGATCTGCTGACAACGGCGTACAATGACATCAATCTGATCCCGCCTATCTACAAGCCTTTTTTGCAAGACAAGCAGTACTTTCTCGGTGAAGTCGGTCAAGAGCCGAACACCAGAATGATTTACATGAGCACTTTTAACCAAAATGGCGAAGAGCACCCCATCATTCTGATTTCACTCATTGATGAAATCGAAATCACCTCAACCGAGTTTGTTTATGTCATCGTAATGGTACTAGCGGTGGTAACGGCGCTTATCCTAATTTTTGGCAGCCTTTTACTGCGCCTATCGCAACGTTTGATTGAGCCAGTCAGCGCACTCAAGGTGCAGCTAGACCAACATCAAGGCGATACATCCCAAAAATTCATCGTGCCTGAAGGTTCAGCCAAAGAGTTCCAAACGTTAGCCTCTCAGCTCAATGAATATCGTAGCCAAATCAATCAGGTGATCAAACGTGAGCAAGCTTTTGCGCGATATGCCAGTCATGAGCTGAGAACGCCACTAACGGTAATGAAAGGCTCGAGCAGCCTGCTAGCCAGAAGCCCAAGCACGCCGTTTCAAGAGCGTCAGATTGGCCGTATTCAAGATGCTACTCAGCAGATGTCGACCATGGTTGATGCTTTGTTGGGTTTGGTGCGATATGAACGCAACACCGACGACAGCCCCGTTCGAACCATCTCAGAGCAAGAGCTTCACAACATCGTTGCTCTTAGCCAAGCGCAAGCCGATGAAAAGTCGTTGGAATTTAATGTACAGATATTGGGCCATCCGCAAACCAAAGCGACCACTGCAGTGCTTAACATTACGTTGAGTAACTTAATTCGCAACGGCATTGCAGCCACGCCAGCGGGAACGATTCATATCACCATGACCGATACCACACTGTCGGTGAGAGATGAAGGCGAAGGCTTCTCTTCCGTGCCTGATGCCGAAGGTCATGGTTTGGGGCTCATGATTGTGGATGATTTATGCCGACGCTATGGCTGGCAATTCACTATTGATACACATCCAAATGACGGCTGCGTGGCTACTATCGATCTTTCAACCGAGGTAACTGATGGCGAGTCGCAAGACGAAGAAATGTAGAACACAAGATCTCGATACTTTTGATCTTCATTCAATAACGGGTACACTATGCCACCTTTTTAAATGGCAAAGGTGACACGGTTTATTCCGTCAGCATCGACATGAAACTCTCAGAAAGTCCTATCACCCAACATAGCTTTAATGGGCGCAAATTTTTCCTTAAACGTGACGACATGCTCCACTCCCACTTTTCTGGGAACAAAGCACGTAAGTTTATGACGTTAATGGAAGAGCAAAATCCCGACATCACCGCGTTAATAAGCTTTGGCTCCGCTCAATCTAATGCCATGTACTCGCTAGCGGCTCTCGCCCAGATTAAAGGTTGGGCATTTGAGTTTTATGTTCATCACATTCCATCTTGGCTAAAAAGCTCCCCCATCGGAAACTATCGCGGCGCTCTCGATTTGGGTATGAAAATCACTGCCA
This sequence comes from Vibrio sp. VP6, assembly GCF_028823755.1. Classification (NCBI taxonomy): domain Bacteria; kingdom Pseudomonadati; phylum Pseudomonadota; class Gammaproteobacteria; order Vibrionales; family Vibrionaceae; genus Vibrio; species Vibrio sp. VP6. Next base: position 11,567 of record NZ_JAPEID010000031.1, on the reverse strand, counting down.
TGCAAGACATCGGTAGCGAACTCCACCCTAGTGAATACATCCACCAGGTACGAAGATTAGATGAGTCGACATTGCTTATTCCTGAGGGTGGACGTTCCCACCTCGCTGAAGCTGGCATCAAACAGTTAGCACGAGAAATTCTTGATTGGACGCGATTGAGAGGTAAAGAACAGTTTACCGTCGCCCTGCCATCAGGCACTGGCACGACCGCTTTATATCTTCATAAACATTTAAGCCCACACGGCATAGAAGTGCTAACTTGCCCTTGCGTAGGCAATGCAGATTACTTAACTGAGCAGTTCAACCAGCTCGGTGAAAACAGCCACCCAACCATTTTAACCGTGCGCAACAAACACCATTTTGGTCGCTTGTACGAAGAAGATTACATCACATGGAACGCGCTCTTTGAGCAAACCGACCTCGAATTTGACCTGTTATACGACCCGTATATGTGGCAATGCCTCACCCCTTGGTTGGAAGAGAACACAGATAAAACGGTGATTTATATTCACCAAGGCGGGTTACTTGGCAACGAGTCGATGTTGCCAAGATATCAACGAGAATTTGAATAGCGTGTTCAGATAAAGTTGTTGTTGATTCCAGTGATTACACTATTTGATGAGCGCCAGAATTTCTTTGAATTCAGGTGCTCGGCAATCTTCGACGATTTCATACAAACACATTTCTAGCCCAGTGAGCACCACACCGTTAGCGGTTAACTTCGCAAGAGCGAGCGCTTTATTGGCAGCGGTTCGGGAAGATACACAATCCGTGACTAATTCAACGCGATAACCGGACTGGCGCAGAGAAACCGCGGTTTGATAGACACAAATGTGGGATTCAATACCGCAAACCAACCAGGTATCCACTTTCGCGTTCTCCACCGCGACCTTAAACGTCGCCTCTTTGCAACCATCAAACGTGTACTTGGTAATAGGTAAATGCGTGCTTTCAAGCACTTCACGAATCGGCTCCGCGGTTGGGCCCAACCTTTCTGGATTCTGTTCTAGCCACAGAATAGGCAAATCTAGTGCTTTGGCACCCTTTACCAGTTTCGTGATATTTTCAATCAGTGCGTCGCTTTCATGCATTAATGTAGCGAGTTTGCCCTGAACATCCACCACAATCAGGCCCGTGTTTCCTTTCGATAACATTTCCATCTCCTATCTTGTGCGACCACAAACCATACCCAACAAGTTGAGCAACAGTTAATGTATCAGAACCCTTTCATGTTAGAGCAATAAAACCTAGAAAGATGACCTTCGCTCACACATTTGCCCTTAGGTAAGGTGGTTTGAACTGACTATTTGAATTTCTCTCGAATTAGCTCAATCAAGGCTTTGACTTTATTGGGCAGAAATAAGGCCGAGGGATAAATCAGAGTAAGATGCTGCTTCGGATGCGCAAATTGAGGCAGCACCTCGACCAACAAACCATCTCGCAGTGCCGGCTTGGAATGAATTTGTGGAATAAACGCGATGCCGTTGCCTGCTATCGCCATCGAACGCAGTAAATTGAGGTCGTCCGATCGTAACGCCACATGAAGCTCTGAATCGAGCAAATCGGCATTGTAACGGTTAGTTAAAAGGCGATGCTGCTTAAGATCTTCCACCGTTTTTACTGGCGGATGCGATTCTAAATACGCTTTTGATGCGACAAAGTGACTACGATAAGACAATAGACTGAACTGCACATAGCTGTCGTCGGTGACTTTGACCACGCTCGGAAGAAGCTGCAAATCAAACGATTGACGCTTGAGATCGACACTCTCTTGATGGTTTTCAATCTCGACCGAAATCTCCGGATACCGCGTTGTATACTCGGTAATGATCGCGTTAAACGCAGCAGAGCTCATCAATGCAGAAGGAATGGCTAAACGCACCTTGCCGGTCAGATCTTGCTGATATTCGTGCATGGCATTTAAACCTTGCTGAATATGATCAATAGGCTGGCCCACCAGCTCAAACAAGCGTTTTCCGTGCTCCGTTAACTCAATGCTGCGCGTAGTACGGATCAACAGTTGTACCCCGAGCGATTTCTCTAATTCTTGCAGCCGACGGCTCACTTTTGAGCGTTGCAGTTGATTCGCCTCAGCCGCTGCACTTATACCACCGTGAACCACCGTCTGAGTGAATAGGTAGATATCATCAAAACTAACGTTCATTGTCCTATTTTTAGGTCGCCTATGTTCATATTATCATTCTACTTAATTGTGACCGACTTCTCTATAATCCGTTACCCAATATGTTTAACGGAACTTGTAATGACGGCTGACCAAAAATTCAAACACTGGATGCGAACTTTGATTGTCCTGTTCATCGTACTATTTTTGTACATTATCATTGCCGACCGCCACGCCCCTTTGACAACTGAAGGCAGAGTACAAGGATACGTGGTGCAAGTCGCGCCCGAGGTATCCGGCAAAGTGACCGACGTTCTCATCGAGAACAATCAGTCCGTTCAAAAAGGTGATGTACTATTCACGATTGATGAGCGCAAATACAAGATAGCACTTGAACAGGCGAAGCTGTCTCTGCAATCCGCTTATGAAAAAGAAGCAACGCTGTATTCGCAACGTGAAGCAGCGCTAGCGAATATTGCCCGCGCACAAGCGACATTTGATAATGCGCACCGCGAATACGACCGCTTACTGACGCTATCGAAACAGAAAGTCATCTCTCAATCAACGCTCGACAATGCCTTTGCCCAAAATCAGGTATCACGCGCGGCTCTTAAAGCGGAACGACAAAACTTAAAAGTGATCGAGGCGCAATTAGGTGCGCAAAAAGGCCAAAGCACCGCCGTCCGAATTGCCAAGAATGGCATCGAAAAGGCGCAACTGGATTTGGCGAACACCGCGGTACTCGCTCCAAGCGACGGTGTGGTCACGAACCTGCAATTAGAAGTGGGCACGATGGCAAACACCAACATGCCATTGCTGACGTTTGTACCAACCGGTTCACTTTGGGTTGCCGCTGATTTTCGTGAAAAATCCGTCGCGAACGTAGACAAGACTTATCACGCCTTGGTCACATTTGATGCCAACCCAGGTTCGGTGTACGACTTTGATTTAGCTAGCCGCGATTACGGTGTAGCAGCCGCACAACAAACGCCTAATGGCGCACTAACCAAAGTGGAAGTGAACAACCGCTGGGTACGCGATGCGCAGCGCACACGAGTGAACCTAACCAGCAGCGAAGAGTTACCACCAGCACTGTTTGTCGGCTCTCGCGCTACCATTGTTTTGTACCCAGACAACAACATTTTCTGGCAGTGGATGGCGCAAGCACAGATTCACCTCGCAAGCTGGTTCCACTTCATTTACTAGGCGGCGACAATGAAAACCTTACGAATTTGGTTCGGCTGCTCTTTAGGGCTTGCGCTAAGCATGGTCTTCGGTTGGTCTTACGGATTTTTTGCCATCATGATGCCGCTGTTTATATTGGGCAGAATGGACAACTTTAATCTTTCGGCTCTATTGATCGTGTTTTTCTCTGCGGTGTGGACAACCATACAAGCCACATTTTTGCTGGAATACTTGCAGTTTCATCCAACATTAATGACCATTGCCGTCGGGATCATGATGCTGTTCAAGTGCATTGCAATGATGAACCAGAAAACCTATTTGTTTGGTTACATGGGGCTGTTGGTGGGTTCAATTGTGTTGAACTTTGCCAGCTATAACTTCATGGATATTGAAGAGTTCAACGTCAACATGTGGGTGATGGCGTTCAGCAATATTTTTGTTTGCGCATTCGCGTATTGGTTGTTCCCGGAGCCAAAATCCCCCGCCGAGCACATTGAGATGTCGACCCCAGTGAAAAGCGATATTGACTACATCAGCCAAGTTGCCATGGGTTGGGTGGTGGCGATGGCGGCATTTATCGTATTCCAAGTGGCGGACTTATATGACTCGCTATCCGCGCAAGCCTCCATTTTGATCATCCTAACTCCAATGACTTTAGCGGGCTCGCTCGCCATGGCAAAAATTCGCATCATCGGCACCGCATTAGGCTGCATCGCGGGGATGGCCGTTCAGCTGATATTGGGCAGTTGGTATGGACATGGCCTACTCTTTTGGCTCGCCTTTACCATTGCAATGGGGCCATTCTGCTTGTGGCTCACCAAGGGGCAAATTAAAGCGGCTATCGCGTTTTCTGCCATGTCTGCCCTATCGGTTCCGCTGACGACCTCATTGGTGCCAGAACAAAAAGACGCGTTCTTTTCGATCTTGTACCGTTTCAGCTCGATTTTCGTTGCGGTTCTGCTCACCGCTATGGTGATGTGGGTAGTGCATCACTGGATACGTGTGATGTTGCTAAAGCATCCCGAAGTTCGACAGCTAGAAATGAACTAGCGCGAACTTACAGCGTCTGTTTTAAGAAAAAACCAAGAACCGAGCTCTTGGTTTTTTTGTTTATCTAAGGGGGAAATTTTTGAATAACTTAAACAGAAAGCTCTTTACGAATAATCTCTGCGCCTGCACTTAGCGCATTGAGCTTAGCGGTTGATACTTCACGAGACAAAGGCGCCATACCGCAATTGGTACATGGGTAAAGTTTGTCGGCATCAACGTACTTCAATGCCTCTCGCAGTGTGTTCGCCACTTCTTCTGGCGTTTCAATTTCGTTGATTGCAACGTCAATCGCACCAACCATCACTTTCTTACCGCGAATCAACTCAAGCAACTCAATAGGCACTCGTGAGTTATGACATTCGAGCGAGATAATATCGATATTAGACTGCTGCAATTTCGGAAATACTTCTTCGTATTGTCGCCATTCAGTGCCTAGCGTTTGCTTCCAATCCGTGTTTGCTTTGATGCCGTAGCCATAGCAGATGTGCACCGCCGTTTCACATTTCAGCCCTTCAATCGCACGCTCTAAACATGCAATGCCCCACTCGTTCACATCATCGAAGAACACATTGAACGCAGGCTCATCAAATTGGATAATGTCGACACCTGCCGCTTCAAGCTCTTTCGCTTCTTGATTGAGGATCTTCGCAAATTCCCAAGCCAGCTTCTCACGGCTACCGTAATGATCATCATAAAGCGTGTCGATCATCGTCATAGGGCCCGGCAACGCCCACTTGATAGGTTGCTTAGTTTGCTGACGCAAGAACTTGGCATCTTCAACAAACACGGGCTTTGTGCGGCTTACGGGGCCAACCACCGTCGGCACACTTGCTTCATAACGGTTACGAATGGTCACCGTTTTACGGTTTTCAAAATCTACGCCGCTTAAATGCTCAATAAAGGTCGTCACAAAATGTTGGCGAGTTTGCTCGCCATCACTGACGATATCAACGCCTGCCAGTTCTTGTTCTTGCAAAGCGATACGTAGCGCATCGCGTTTGCCATCAATCAGTTCTTCACCTTGCAGTTTCCACGGTGACCAAAGTTTTTCTGGTTCGGCCAGCCAAGAAGGTTTCGGTAAGCTGCCAGCCGTTGAAGTCGGTAATAGTGTTTTCATCGTCATTCCTTTCTAGATTCTCGTTATAGATTACGCGTAGCTTGCAGACCATTGTTCAAGCACAGATTGATAAGGTTTGATGAAATGCTCCTCGGCAAATTTCCCTTGTTCAATCGCCAGTCGACTGCGCTCTTCTCGGTCGTAAACGATTTGAGTTAGCGAGTGGTCTAGGTTTTTTAGGTTTGGCTGGTAGCAATTACCGGCAACCGCGTTGGCATTGTAAATCTCAGGTCGGTAAATCTTCTGGAATGTCTCCATCGTGCTTATCGTGCTGATAAGCTCTAGGTTTGAGTAGTCGTTCAGCAAGTCACCGAAGAAATAGAATGCTAATGGTGCGACACTGTTTGGTGGCATAAAGTAGCGCACCTGTAAGCCCATCTTTTTGAAGTACTGCTCCGTCAACGAAGATTCGTTCGGCTGATATTCAAAGCCCAAAACAGGATGTTGATTTTCGGTGCGTCGGTATACTTTGTTGTCCGATACGCTCAAACAAATCACAGGCAGCTTTTTGAAATGCTGTTTGTAAGACTCAGAATTAACGAAAGCTTTGAACAGTTTGCCATGCAAATCACCGAAGTTAGCTGGGATGCTGAAACGTGGCTGGTTTTTGTTGTGGTCCAACAGCAAAACGCTAAAGTCGTAATCACGAACGTATGAAGAGAAGTTGTTGCCCACAATGCCTTCGATGCGCTCGTTAGTGTTGTGGTCAACAATGTTGGTTTTAAGCACTTCAATCGATGGGAAGGCTTCGCCACTGCCTTGGATATCCATATCAACAGAGATGATTTCAAGCTCTATTGAGTAGCGGTCACCTTGCGCATTATCCCAATGTGCCAACGCATTAAAACGATTGTCGATCATTCGGAGTGCATTGCGCAGATTCTCTCGGCGGTAGTTTCCGCGAGCCAGATTAGCGAAGTTGGTAGTGATTCGCGTGTTGTCTGATGGTTGGTAATTCTCATCAAAACGAATGCTTTTGATAGCAAATGTGAAATCGTTATTCATCGTGAGTTGGTATCCTATTTCCTTAGATAAAGCAGACTTTTCCTAACTCTGTACATGGGGATATTTTTGTTTTTGGTTTTCCCAATCGTTAGGTTACGCAGCGTTCACGACGAACAGTTCGTACTAAAAACGGTAGTCGCAGTGCCTAACACCAGAGCTGTCCGTTTTTTATACTTGCTTCACGAGTTGAATAATATTGGTATTGTTTCACTTTGAACATGAAAGAAATTCATGACTAGAGAAATGGACCTACGCATACTTCCATTCTTTGCGGTTTCACTTGAAACTCGCAACTTCACCGAGTTGCTCTACATATTCAAACAAGACTCAAGCAAATCGTTTTCTAAACTCTCGCGGAGTTAAACCAATGACGTTTATGAAAACCTTCCTACATGCGCTCGTATCCTCGTAACCAACTTGATGGCTTATAGAACCAAAGGAATGCTGTGTGCTTTCTAACAAATCACATGCGCTCTGAATTCTAAGACGCTGCAAGTATTGATTAGGGTTGTATCCTGTCGCTTTCAAAAATCGTCGTTGCATCGTGCGTTCAGTAAGGTTGGCTTGTTTTGCTAACCGCTTTATGGACAAAGGCTCTGCATAGCGCTGATGCATGATTTGTTGAATGGAAACAATCGCATAATCACCGTGAGAAAACGATGGATGAAACTGTTGGTAGTAGCTTTGCGCTCGCTGAGCGGTATCAATAACCAGCGTTTTTCCAAGCTGACGCACAACACCCGGCGAAGCGTATTTCGCGATCAGCTCAAAGCCAAGGTCTAACCATGACATCATCCCACCCGCCGTTACTATGTCACCGTGATTGATCAATATCTTATTGCTATCCAGCGCAATGCTAGGAAAGGCTTGGGAGAATGTTTCCGCCAATGCCCAATGGGTTGTGACCTCTCTCGAATCGATCAAATTGGTTGCGGCAAGAATGAATACTCCTGCACATGCAGAAGATAACACCGCCCCTTGTGAGTAGTGCGCTTTAAGCCATCGAATCAACGCTTCATCAGGAGCTAAATAGTAATTATCAAGTGACGCAGGTGGCAGGAAAACAACCGTTAGTCGTTCTTCTGTTAGGTCTGTATGCGGAATTAAAATCGGCTCAAACACAACCTCAATGTTCTGTTCCTTACATATTCTGTTGGCCAGTAAAAACATCTCTTCAAAGCCATAAACTGCCGACTTCAATACTGAGGGATACTTGCAGATTCCAATCGTTATTTTGATCATCTTTAATTTGTCGTTTTTGACTTCTTTTATGTCATTTTAGACTCTAAAAATAATGCAGCAAGTTACTCATAATTTGGCAAGACGTGAACCAAAATCAGCAGGAATTGAACATGAGCAACAGCGCATTACTTGTAATCGATATACAAAACGACTATTTCCCGAATGGCCGATTTCCTTTGTGGAATACCGAGACCACTCTGGACAACATTAAGAAGTTGATGGCGAAAGCCAAAGCACAAGATATCCCGATATTCCTTGTTCAACATGTATCTTCGGCCCCTAAAGGGAAAGCGCCTTTCTTTGAGGAAGGCAGTGTTGGTGTGGAGATTCATCCCGACATCATCTCAATATGTCCTGACGCCGAGATCATTCAAAAACAGCACGCTGACAGTTTTTATCAAACGGACCTCGAACAAGCACTAGAAAGGAACGGCGTAGATGAGTTGTTGATCTGCGGAATGATGACGCAAAATTGCGTGACACATACGGCAATTTCAAAAGCAGCGGAAAAATACAACGTTTCCATTATTGAAGATTGTTGTACGACGACCGATCAAATGATTCATAACATTGCTTTAAGTGCGGTATCTATTCGAGTACCTCTATTAGCTTCTTCCGACGTACTTTCAAAATAAACGCCCAACAAAAAATTAACCGGTATCATTCGCCCGTTAGCTCTCATACCAATCGAACTTAGGCAGTTATGGTATCAGCATCCATAGCTGCCCAAATTCAAATCATCGATCTTATTTAGCTTAGCAGTGAGAAATTGCGTTCTCCTTCTCTACCGGCGCTCTATCCGAAATCACCTTGCCATCTTTGATAGTGATGATGCGCTTGGTGCGTTCTGCGAGGGCGTTATCGTGCGTCACGATGATCAATGTTCTGCCTTCAGCGTGAAGTTGATTGAACAAGGCTTCAATCTCTGCGCCGGATTTTGAATCCAATGCCCCCGTTGGTTCATCCGCTAAGATGATTTGCGGATCGTTGACCAAGGCTCTTGCAATCGCGACCCTCTGTTTTTGACCGCCAGAAAGCTGGTTTGGTTTATGGTCTAAACGATCCCCTAGCCCGACTTGCTCTAGCAATTTAGCTGCGCGCTGGCGACGTTCTTTGGCTTTGATACCAGAGTAAACCAACGGCAGTGCCACGTTATCAAGCGCCGTCGCGTATTCCAATAAGTTAAAGCTTTGGAAGACAAATCCGATCTTTTGGTTACGAATGCCAGCCAGCTCATTCGCACTTAAACTTGCGACGTTTTGGCCGCCAAGTTGGTACTCGCCATCGGTGGGCTTATCTAAACAGCCGAGCATGTTCATCAACGTTGATTTGCCTGAACCGGACGGGCCAAGAATCGAAAGAAACTCGCCTTGATTAATGGTTAAGTCAACGCCGTCTAGCGCGCGAACTTCCGCCTCCCCGCTTGAGTAGTATTTACAGATGTTGGTCAGCTCAACAAGCGGCTTGTTCGACATGTTCTTTCCAGAGTTATTGTTGTTATTCACTTTGTAGCGCCTCCAACGGGCTGACTTTTGCGGCTCGGTTTGCAGGTAACCATGCAGATGCCACACCAATGATCACTAAGGTGAGGATGACAATCGCGACAACGACCCACGACAACTCAGGGACAGGTTTACCCAGTTGTTCATAAAAAGCATTGCCCTCTAAAGGAATGGAACTGATGGCAGACACCAGCGCGTACGTCACGCCTAAGCCAAGCGCGCCCCCCATCATCATTGTCAATAAAGACTGCACTAAATAGTGCATGCGAATAGCCGTTGGGGTTGCACCGACTGCCATGCGCACACCGATATCACGCGTAGATCGCTTTACGGTGGCATACATCACATTGGCAATGCCGACGCCAGCAACAGCTAACGTCACGAAGCCGATAATGCCAAGAAAACTCTGCAAACCTATCAGAAACTGCTGCATACTCTTTTGCTTAAGGAACATATCATCGACTTGGACGACCTGTTCATCACTGACACTTGCCCCGTGTTTACGGGCAATCACTTGCCTGATCGTCTTTGCTAAGGCTTCTCGGTCTACATCGGCTTGTGGTTGCACATTGATGCCACCAATTTCACCGTTGACATGAAATCGCTTCCACGTCGCTAACGGCACAAAGCTGGAATAGTTGATAAGATCCCCCTGTTCTATTTGGGCGCTGTTTTTCTCCAATACGCCCACAACGGTGAACTCCTCATTGCCGATTTTTACCTTTTTCCCCACAGGGTTGACTTGCAATGTGACTGTCGCAAACCAACTAAAGTCCTCATTCGGGTTGAATAAGTCGGCTGCCAGTTCATAACCCAGTACAACGACTTTGCGCGTCTCTTTTTGATCGAGTGGATTTAACCATCGTCCCCCCGCCATCGGCACCAAATTAGTCATGGATTGAAACTCGCTCGTGACCGCTAAGGGCTCTTGCCACGAGCTTCTGTCACCAACGGTGATGCGCTCTTTCCACTTCGCAGTTGGCGCAACACTTTTTACATCGGGTAACGCTCGAACGACCTCTGAATCGTCCATTTTTAATGTCAGAAATTTACCTTGGTGAAAAGCACCATGGTCGACGGTGGCCATCCCTCCGGTCAAATAAATCAAGTTGCCGTTACCATTTTGTGCGGTTTTCAATACGCCCTGACGAATACCCTCACCTACCGCCAACATAGCAGCAATACAGAGGGTCGCCCACGCTACAGCCAGAATAGTCAAACCCAATCTCAGCTTTTCTGCGGCCATTTCTTGGAAAATTTGTCTCATCGGTAACAACATGACTAGGCCCTCGCACTCAAAGCAATGACTGGCGTGAGACGCGATGCTCGCCTTGCTGGGAAATACGATGCCATCAATGCCAAGATAAGTGTCACAAGTAAAGACCAAGCAATGGAATCTGGCGTGATCACAGGCAAACCAATCCATTCCGGTAATGCCATGCTGCTTAGGACAGACACCACTGCATACGAAAACATCAGACCTAATGCCGTGCCCACAGCTACCAAAATAAGCCCTTCAAGAATAAACTGACTGAGTATGGATTTTTGAGTCGCCCCGATCGCCAAACGCACACCGATTTCACGCGTGCGCTCCGTGACAGATAAAAACATGATGTTGGCAACGCCAAGCGCACCGACCGCCATGGTCATCGCGCCACTCGCTCCGAGAAAAATCTGAATGCCACGCAAAATTCCACTGATGACCGCCGCACCTTCACTAAAATCGGGTAATTCGACCGCATCTTTATCACTTGGGTCAAAATGAAGCTGCTTGGCGAAAAAGTTCACGATATTTTGTCGAAACGACGGTGCATCCATCCCGTCTCTCGGCTTCATCAATACCATCCAAGGTTTCGCATCCCACAAATCGCGGTACGTTGTTTGAGGAATGAAAACCGTGCGGCTATCGCCGAATGAAATGCCAGTGTCCTCACCGACGGTTATCCCAATCACCAAAAACGGAATGCCGTTGACTTTGAGCCTATCCCCGATTTGGATTCCGCCCATTTGCGCAATTTGATCGCCTAACACCGCCACGCGAGTGTGGTTGTCCATATCACTTGGTGACAGGTTTCTCGAACCGGATTGCAGCTTGCGTTGCATTAAAGGAAAGTAAGACGTATCAATACCGCTAACCGTACTCGATAAGTTCTGTCCTTTGAGATTGGTGATATTCGCATCCCATTTGGCGTAAACGCTCGACGCCTGTTGCACGAAGCCCGACTGTTTGATCATGTCGACTTTTTCTTGTGGAATATCAATTTGTCGTCTTGAAGGTAACCCTTGCCACGGTTTACTGGTACTCGACGGAAACACCACTTGCACATTGTTGATCATAAATGAA